>NZ_BSPB01000016.1:0-79484 GCF_030160815.1 Hydrogenophaga electricum
CTGGTGGCCGAGCTGCGCACGCCCGGCGTCGACGCCCACGGCGTGGCCGGTGACGTGACCGACCCCGCGCAGTGCGATGCCCTGGTGGCGCAGGCCCTGGCCCAGGGTGGCGACCTGTCGGCCCTGGTCTGTGTGGCCGGCGCCTCGGGGCCGGGCCGGCTGGCGGACCTGCCGGTCGAGCAGTGGGACCTGACCTTCCAGCTCAACACGCGCGCGGTCTGGCTGCTGGCGCGCGCGGCGCGCGAGTCGCTGCTGCGCACCCGCGGCAGCATCACGGCGGTGGCGTCCATGTCGGGCCTGCATCCGCACCCGGGTTACGGCGCCTACTCGCCCGCCAAGGCGGCGCTGGTGATGCTCTGCCGCCAACTGGCGCAGGAGTGGGGGCCGGACGGCATCCGCACCAACAGCGTCTGCCCCGGCATGATCCGCACGCCGCTGACCGAGGCGGTGTACCAGGACGATGCGACGCGGCTGCAGCGCGAGGCCCTGGTGCCGCTGGGCCGCATCGGTCGCCCCGACGACATCGGCCAGGCGGTGGCCTACCTGACCAGCGAAGCCGCGTCCTACGTCAACGGAATGAACCTGGTGGTGGACGGTGGCGTGGCGGACCACATGCTGTGCATGATCCCGGGCCGCCCCGGCAAGCCGCCGGTGGGGGCGCCGGCCGCCTGAGCCGCGCACGCCAGGGGCGGCCCGGCGCTGCTGCGCTCCGGTGTGACGGGTCGCCGATGAGCGCCCTCAGTCGCCCGTTTTCGGGCCGGCGCTCTGCATGGCATGGGCCAGGGCATTCGCGCCCAGCCGTTCCAGACCGTCGGCCGCGCCCAGCCGGTCGCGCGCTTGCCGGTTCTGGCCGAGCTTGCATTTGCCCACCAGGCGGGTGATGTCGATCTCCACCCCGACGATGGCCTGCAGCATGCCGGCGATGTAGTCGCTCGGGGCGTCGCCCATCCGCCAGGGTCTGGGCTGCTGCGAGCGCGCCTCGTGCTCGCGCGTCAGGCGACCGACCAGCCCGCGCAGAAAGCGTTCATCGTGATGGATGCGGAGCACGCCGTGCGCGTGCACCACCTGGTAGTTCCAGGTCGGCACATGGCGGTGGTGTTCGGGCTTGCTGGGGTACCAGTTGGGCGAGATGTAGCCGCCCGCGGCCTGGAAGATCACCAGCACGGCGGTGTCGGCAGCCTGTTGCCACACTGGGTTGGCGCGCGCCACGTGGGCGCGCAGCGTGCCGTGCGACCCCTGCGCGGTATCGAGTTCAAAAGGCAGGTGGTTGGCGTCCAGCCCCTCGGGGCCGTGCGTCACCAGCGTGCCCAGCGGGTGCGCGGCGATGAGGGCATGCAGGACTTCGGGGCGGCGTTCTTCGAAAGCGGCGGGCAGGTACATGGGGTTTCATGGGGCGAAGACGCCGTGCGTCGGTGCAGTGCATTGTGCGCGCGCTGTGCTCGGTGGGAGAGGTCACCATCCGGCCAGACAGGGTCTCGAATGGGCCGATCAGGCGCCCGGGTGGCAGCCCATGTCGGCAGCGGTCAGAAGCTTCGCAGCGCATGCCGCAGCAGCAGCGCGGCCATCACCCACATGGTCAGGCCGATCAGGCCGTCCAGCACCTGCCAGGCGCGGGGATTGCGGAACAGCGGCGCCAGCCAGCGGGCCCCGAAACCCAGCCCGCAGAACCAGACCAGGCTGGCCGTGCTCGATCCGGCCACGAACCAGCCGCGCAGACCGGGCGGCTGCTGGGCGCCGATGCTGCCCATCAGCATCACCGTGTCCAGGTAGACGTGCGGATTGAGCAGGGTGAAGGCGGCCGCCTGGGCGAGCACCGCGCCCCGGCTCAAACCAGCCCCCCCTTCGGCCGCCTGCAGTTGCCCGGCGTGCGACACCCGGCGCAGCGCCTGCCAGCCGTACCAGGCCAGAAAGGCCGCACCAGCCAGCGCGAGCGACCGGGCCA
The DNA here is from genome assembly GCF_030160815.1 of Hydrogenophaga electricum. Taxonomy (NCBI): domain Bacteria; kingdom Pseudomonadati; phylum Pseudomonadota; class Betaproteobacteria; order Burkholderiales; family Comamonadaceae; genus Hydrogenophaga; species Hydrogenophaga electricum. Next base: position 1,943 of record NZ_BSPB01000016.1, read on the forward strand.
GCACCGGGCTGGCACCCAGCGCCTGGGCCATGCCCAGCACGCCGGCCGAGATCAGCACCGCGTCGGCCAGCGCACAGAACAGCACCACCGGCGCCACGTGCTCGCGCCGCAGGCCCTGGCGCAGCACAAAGGCGTTCTGCGCGCCGATGGCGACGATCAGTCCGAAGCAGAGCAGCAGGCCCTGGACAAAAGCGGGCATGGCCTGGGCGAGGGCAGGGGTGGTCATGACCGCCATGTTGCCGCTCGCCATCAATGAAGGCAAACTGTCTTTGCTTCATTGAAATTAGAAAAACTGTATTGATGATCGACTACGCCGCTCTCAACGCCCTGGCCGCCGTGGTGCGCGAAGGCAGCTTCGACCGTGCGGCCCGTGCGCTGCACGTCACGCCCTCGGCGGTGTCGCAGCGCATCCGCCTGCTGGAGGAGCGCGTGGGCTGCGCGCTGGTGGTGCGGGGCCAGCCCTGTCGGCCTACCGAAACCGGCCGGCGCATGTGCCAGCACATGGACCGCGTGCGCCTGCTGGAACAGGAGCTGACCGACACCCTCCCGGCGCTGGTGGCCGACGGGCCGACGCGGGTACCGCTGCCGGTGGCCGTCAACGCCGACAGCCTGGCCACCTGGTTCGCGCCCGCGCTGGCCGCCTTCGCGGCCAACGCGCCGGTGCTGGTGGAACTGAGCGTGGACGACCAGGACCACACGGCCGAGCGCCTGCGCACCGGCGCCGTGGTGGCCGCCGTGACCAGCGCTGCCCGGCCGGCCACCGGCTGCAACAGCCGCCCGCTGGGGATCATGCGCTACCTGGCGGCGGCCAGCCCGGCCTTCATCGGCCGGCACTTCGCCGCTGGTGTGGGCGCGGGCAGCCTGGCGCTGGCGCCCAGCCTGCTGTTCAACACCAAGGACGAATTGCAGGCGCACTGGGTGCGCCGGCTGTGCCACCGGCATGTGGAGCTGCCGCGCCACACCCTGCCATCGCCCCAGGCCTTCGTGACCGCTGCGCTCGCGGGCATGGGCTGGGGCATGTTTCCGCAGGAGATGATCGCGGACCTGCTCGCCGAAGAGCGGCTGGTCGAACTGGTGCCCGGCACCCCGCTGGACGTGCCGCTGTACTGGCAGACTGCGCGCGCCGCGTCGGGCTTGTTGGACGACCTGACGAGGCAGATGGTGGCCGCGGCACGACAGGGCTTGCGGCCTCTGTGATCAGGCCGCGCGCCGCCCTGGCGGTGCTTGACAAGGGTTTCCAAGGAAACTCTTTCATGCCGATACCGAAAGCCGCCTCGCCACCGCCCCTGGAAGCACATCTGGGTTTCTGGCAGCGCTTCGTCTGCAACCAGGTGTCCCAGCGCTTCCGCCAGCAGTTGGAGGCGCAGGGTGTCACGGTCGCCGAATGGGTCGCACTGCGCACCCTGCTCGCGCAGGGCGAAGGCAGCCACACCCGCCTGATCGATGCGCTGGGCATGACCAAGGGGGCGGCCTCCAAGGTCATCAGCCGGCTCGAAGAGAAGGGGCTGGCCCGGCGTCAGTGGGCCGAAGGCAGGTCGCGTGGACAGGTGCTGGTGCTGACCGCCCAAGGCCGGGCGTTGGTGCCCACGCTGGCTCGGCTGGCCGATGACAACGACGAGCACTTTTTCGGCCACCTGTCGGCGGCCGAGCGCAGGGCATTGACGAGCGCCATGCAGGCGCTGGTGCGGCACCACCAATTCCTCCAGATCCCTACCGAATGAGCCCACCATGCAAGAGAGCACGCAACACGCCATTCGCGCCACCTTCGAGGCTTCCAACGCCGGGCGCATCCACTTCGGCCAGGTTGTGGACCAACTGGTGGAGGCCGGCATCGAGTCCTACCACGTCGATTACCGCTGTGGGCGATCCACCTACTTCCTGCCCGATGGCGAGACCCTGGACCTGACGTTTGAAAAGCCGGTCGAGGGCATTGCCGACGTCTTTGATGGCGATGCGGTGCGCGCGGCCATCCGGGGGGCGCAGCAGGGGACGGTGATGTACCCCGCGTTCAAGACCCTGACCCAGCGGGCCGGCTGCGTCGGCTACACGGTCTGGATCGCGGGTCGGCACGTCACCTATTGGGGGCGCCGTGGCGAGGCGCACGTCGAGCGCTTCCCGGACTGAGGCTCAGATCGGGACCCGCGTGCCCAGTTCCACCACCGCGTTGCCCGGCAGGCGAAAGAACTCCACCACGCCGCCCGCGTTCTGGCTCATGGTGGCGAACAGCTTTTCGCGCCAGTGCGCCATGCCGCTGCCCCGCGTGGGCACCACGGTCTCGCGGCTGAGGAAGTAGCTGGTCTCGAACAGCGGTACCGCCAGCCCGTGCGAGGCGGTCAGCTCCAGAGCCTTGGGCACGTCGGGTGTGTTCATGAAGCCGTAGTTGACTTGCACCCGCCAGAAGCCGTGGTCCAGCGCCTGCACGTCCACCCGGCGCTCCATCGGCACCCAGGGCACGTCGTGGAAGCGCACCGTGAGGATCACGTTGCGTGCGTGCAGCACCTGGTTGTGTCTGAGGTTGTGCAGCAGGGCCTGTGGCACGGTGTCGGGGTCGGCCACCGCGTACACGGCGGTGCGCTCTGCGCGGTTCACGCTGCGCGGGTCCAGTTGGTTGATGAAGTCCTGCAACACCAGGCCGTCGTGGCGGATGCTCTCCATCAGCAGTTCGCGCCCTCGCCGCCAGGTGCTCATCAGCACGAACAGCAGCAGCCCCAGCGTGAGCGGGAACCAGCCGCCGTCGAGGAACTTGATGGCGCAGCCGGCCACCAGCAACGCGTCGATGGCCAGGAAGAAGACCGTGGCGCCCATCGCCACCGGTGCCGGCATGCGCCAGCCCTCGCGCACCACGAAGTAGGTCAACACGGTGGTGATCATCATGGTCAGCGTGACGGCGATGCCGTAAGCGCTGGCCAGGGCCGACGAGCTTCGGAAGAACAGCACCACGGCCAGCACGCCCACCAGCAGTGCCCAGTTGACGCCGGGCACGTAGATCTGCCCTTTCTCCCGTGCGCTGGTGTAGCGCACCCGCATGCGCGGCAAAAAGCCCAACTGGATGGCCTGCTTGGTCAGCGAATAGGCGCCGGAGATCACGGCCTGCGAGGCGATGATGGCGGCCAGCGTGGCCAGCACCAGCGCGGGCAGCAGCCAGGCTTCGGGGAATTGGCGGTAGAAAGGGTTCTGGATGGCCGACGGGTCGCCCATCAGCAGCGCGCCCTGGCCCAGGTAGTTCAGCGCCAGGCCGGGCATCACCAGACCGGTCCAGGCGATCTGGATAGGCTTGCGGCCAAAGTGGCCCATGTCGGCGTACAGCGCTTCGGCGCCGGTCAGTGCCAGCACGATGGCGCCCACCGCTGCGAAGACATGCCAGCCGCGGCCCGACAGAAACTCCCAGGCGTGCAGGGGGTTCAGCGCCGCCAGGATGGCCGGCTGCTGCGCGATGTGCCAGGCGCCTGCGGCACCGAGGACGGTGAACCACAGCACGATGATGGGCCCGAAGAAGCGGCCCACCACCGCGGTGCCGAAGCGCTGCATCAGGAACAGGCCAATCAGGATGGCCACGGTGGCCGGCACCACATACGGCTTGAGCGCGGGGGTGACCACCTCCAGCCCTTCCATGGCACCGAGCACGGAGATGGCCGGGGTGATCAGGCTGTCGCCGTAGAACAGCGTGGCGCCGAACACGCCAAGCAGCAGCAAGGCGTTGCGCAGGGCAGGGCGCTGCCCCACCGCGCGGGCGGCCAGCGCGGTCAGCGCCAGGCCACCGCCTTCGCCGTGGTTGTCGGCGCGCAGGATCAGGATCACGTACTTGAGCGTGACCACCAGCATCAGCGCCCAGAAGATGGTCGAGACCGCGCCGATCAGGTGCGGTGCGTCCAGCGGCACGCCCGTGTGCGGCGCAAAGATTTCCTTGACGGTGTAGAGCGGGCTGGTGCCAATGTCGCCGTAGACCACGCCGATGGCGGCCAACGTCAGGGCGGCCAGGCCCTGCTGGCCGGCAGGGTGGGGTGCCGCATCGGTGGCGGCGGTGTCGGGGTTCTGCATGAAAGCTCCGTGGAAACACAGGCCATCACGATGCGCCGACGCGCATCAGGAACGCATAAGTGGAGAAAGGGCGACACCCAAACACATCCGGCGCGAAGTGTCTGATCCAGGGCCCCCGTGGAACGGGCTTGGCCCGGCCACAGGGTGCGTCCCCCCGCGCAGCAGGGGGGACGGCCGCGTCAGCGGCGCAGGGGGGCTTACTCAGCTTCAGCCAGGCGGTATCCGACACCCGGTTCGGTCAACAGGTGCTGCGGATCGGCGCTGTCGGCCTCCAGCTTGGCGCGCAACTGGCCCATGTACAGGCGCAGGTAGTGCGTCTGCTCCACGTGTTCGGCGCCCCACACATCGGCCAGCAACTGGCGGTGCGTCACCACCTGGCCGGCCTGGCGCACCAGCCGGGCCAACAGCGCGTATTCGGTGGGCGTGAGGTGCACATCGGCCTCGGCCAGCCGCACGCGGCGCGCCTTCAGGTCCACATCGAGCGGGCCGTGGCGGTAGTGCAGCAGCGCGGGCTCGCTGTGGCGCCCGCGGCGGCGCAGGGCCACGCGCATGCGCGCCAGCAGCTCGCCGATACCGAAGGGCTTGACCAGGTAGTCGTCGGCTCCGTCGTCCAGCAGGCGGATCTTCTGGCCCTCGGCCTCGCGGGCCGAGATCACGATCACCGGCGTGCCGCCGTTGCGCCGCAGCTCGGCCAGCAGGGCCTGGCCGTCGCCGTCGGGCAGGCCCAGGTCGAGCAGCACCAGGTCGATGGGCTCGCCCGGCGGGCAGTGCTCCAACTGCGCCCGCGCGTCCGCCAGGCTGGCCGCGGCGCGCACGTCGTGGCCTTCGATGGACAGGGCCTCGCGCAGCGAGCTGCGCAGCACCCGGTCGTCCTCCACCAGCAGCACGCGGGGACTCATGACGGCGCTTCCTCCGCCTCGGGGGCCGGTGGCGGCGGGCCATCGCCGCGAAGTGGGAGTCGGCACTCGAAGCGGCAACCGCCTTCCGCGCGCGGGCGCATCAGCAGCTCGCCCTGGTGTGCGCGGGCGATGGCGCGGCACACGGCCAGGCCCACGCCCGCTCCCCGGCCTCCGTCCGCCCGTGGTTGCTCCGGTGCCGTGTCGCCGCGCTGGAACACCTCAAACACCTTTTCGCGCCAGGCCGGCGCGATGCCCGGTCCCCGGTCGCTCACGGCCAGCACCAGGTGTTCGCCGTCGCGCATGGCGTGCAGCTCCACCGGCGTTTCGGCCGGGCTGTACTTCAGGGCGTTGTCCAGCAGGTTGTCCAGCAGTTGCGACACCAGCATCGCGTCGCACCACAGCAGGGGCAGGGCGGGCTCCACCCAGGCGCGCACGCGGCCGCCCTCGGGCCGTCGCCGGGCCCGGCGCAGCACCGCGCCCACGATCTCTTCGGTCGACTCCCAGTCGCAGCGCAGCGCCACCGCCGGGGCGTCCAGCCGCGCCAACTGCAGGGTGTTGTCGGTCAGCCGCGCCAGTCGCTCGCTTTCTTCCACGATGCCGGCGGCCAGGCGCTGGCGCTGCGCGCCGTCCATGCGATCGCCCTGCTCCTGCAGGGCCGAGGCCGCGCCCATGATGGTGGCCAGCGGCGTGCGGTAGTCGTGCGAGATGGCCGCCAGCAGCGCGTTGCGCGTGGCCTGCAACTGGGCCTGCTCGCGCGCCTGCTGCTCCTGCGCCGTCATCAGCGAGCGGTGCAAGGCACTGCCCATCTGGTCGCACAGGGCCTGCAGGTGGGCGCGCAGCTCGGGGTCCTGTGGATGCCGGGCCAGGCCGGTGACCAGTGCCGCTCCCAGGGTGACGCCCTTGCCGCGCAGCGGCAGATAGGCGTCGGGCAGTTCGTCGTAGCGGCCGCTGCCCGCGCCCATGGGCCGGCCGTCGCGCACGCACAGGGCCAGGCCGGCGCGCTGTTCCGCGTCGGGTTCGCCCACCTGCAGGGTGGCGCTGTCGTCCGGCTGAGCGCCCAGTGCGCGCAGCACCGATACCGCCACCGGATGCCCGGACGCCTCCTGCAGGGCCACGCGCAGCGCCGCAGCGTGCGCGGCTGGGTCGCTGGCATCGCGCAGCGTGTCGCCCCACTGGCGCAGCCGCGCCTCGCGGCCGGCCACGGTTTGCGCGGTCTCGGCCAGGCGGCGTTGTCGGATCACCAGTCCCGCGATGATCCAGTTCACCAGCAGCATCGCTACCAGCAGCAGCGCGTTCTGGTGCAGGTCAACGGTGAAGGTGAACTTCGGCGGTACGAAGAACCAGTTGAAAGCCAGCACCGCCAGGGCGCTGGCGCTCATGCTGGCCCAGCCGGGCAGCCAGAGTGCCGACAGAGCCGATGCCAGCACCAGCAGCATGGCCAGGTTGGCCAGCTCCAACTGCCCGTCCAGCCAGGCCATGGCCGCCCAGGCGGTGGCCCAGGCCAGCAGGGCGGGAATGAGGCGCGTGATGCCCGGACTTTTCATGACCAGAGCCTAACGCCATGGGCGTCAGGAAAACATATGGATGGGCCGTGTCTCGGTGGATTGATCCCTGTCAGGCGGCCAAAAGGCGGGCTGTGGGATAGTGCCACATGGACTCCGCCGAATCTTCTGGTTCCGTCTTCACTGCCCGCGCCCTCACCAAGACCTACGGCGAGGGCGACACCGCCGTGCACGCGCTGCGCGGGGTGGACCTGGACATCGTGCGCGGTGAATTCGTGGTGCTGCTGGGCGCTTCGGGCAGTGGCAAGTCCACGCTGCTCAACATCCTGGGTGGGCTGGACTCCGCCACCAGCGGCTCGGCGAGCTGGACGCACGCGGGCCGCGTGCACGAACTCATCGGTGCCGACGACGCCGAGCTGACGCGTTACCGGCGCGAGCACGTGGGCTTCGTGTTCCAGTTCTACAACCTCATTCCCAGCCTGACCGCCGAAGAGAACGTGGCCCTGGTGACCGACCTGGCCGACGACCCCATGGACCCGGCCGACGCGCTGGCGCTGGTGGGGCTGGCCGAACGGCGCCACCACTTCGTCTCGCAGCTCTCGGGCGGCGAGCAGCAGCGCGTGGCGATCGCGCGCGCCATCGCCAAGCGCCCGGCCGTGCTGCTGTGCGACGAGCCCACGGGGGCGCTCGATTGCGCCACCGGCGTGATGGTGCTGCAGGCCATCGAGCGCGTGAACCGCGAACTCGGCACGACGACCATCGTCATCACCCACAACGCGCCGATCGCTGAAATGGCCGACCGCGTGCTGCGCCTGGCCGACGGCCGCATCGTCGAAAGCCATGCCAACCCCCACAAGCAGCCGGCCTCGGCGCTGAGCTGGTAAGGGCATGAGCGCCACACCGGACCGCCGACCGTGAGCACGCTGCACACCAAACTCTGGCGCGACCTGACGCGCCTGCGTGCCCAGGTGCTGACCATCGCCATGGTGGTCGCCATCGGCGTGGCGGGCTTCGTCGGCATGTTTGCGGTGCACGAGTCGCTCAAAGGCTCGCGCGACGCCTTCTACCGCGACAACCGGCTCGCCGACGTGTTCGTGGGCGTCAAGCGCGCGCCCCGGCATCTGGGCGAACGGCTGGCGGCCATCCACGGCGTGGCCGACGTCAAGCTCGATGTGCTGTTCGACGCGCAGGTCGATCTGCCCGGCGTGATCCCGCCCGTCACCGGCCGCTTCATCGCGCTCGACCTGTCGGCCGCGCACGCGGGCCGCCAGGGCCTGAACGCGCTCACGCTCAAGCACGGACGCTGGCCCGAACGCGGCAGCGAGCTGGAGGCGCTCGTCAGCGACCGCTTTGCCGCCGCGCGCCAGCTCCAGCCCGGCGACGAGGTTCACGCCATCCTCAACGGCCGGCGCGAGCGCTTGCGCATCGTCGGCACCGCCGTCACGCCCGAATACGTGTTCGCCGCGCAGGCCAGCGCGCCCGACGACACGTCTTTCGGCATCTGGTGGATCGACGGCCAGCGCCTGACCGAGCAGTTCGACATGGAAGGCGCCTTCAACCAGGCGTCGCTGAGCCTGTATGCGGGCGTGCCCGTCGCGTCGGTGCGGGCCGAGGTGGACCGGCTGCTGGCCGCCTACGGCAGCGTCGGTGCGGTCGGGCGTGACGGCCAGCTCTCCACGAAGATCGTGGACGACGAGCTGTCGCAACTGAAGGTCATGGGCACGGTGCTGCCGGCGATCTTCCTGGCGGTGGCGATGTTCATCCTCAACGTCGTGCTCAGCCGCCAGGTCGCGACCCAGCGCAGCCAGATCGCCGCGCTCAAGGCGCTGGGTTACCCCGATGGCGCCATCGCGTGGCACTACACCCAGCTCGCGCTGGTCATCGCCGGGCTGGGTGTGCTGGCCGGACTGGCGCTGAGCGAGTTCATCGGCCGCGGCATGCTCAGCCTCTACGACGAGGTGTTCCGCTTCAACGGCCTGGCCTATGTGATGAGCCCCTGGCTGCTGCTGGCCTCGGGCCTGATCGCTGCGCTGGCCGCCACCGCCGGCACCTGGACCGCGATCCGGTCCGTGGTGCGGCTGCACCCCGCGCAGGCCATGCTGCCGCCCGCGCCGCCGCTGTATTCGAAGACGCTGGTCGAACGCTTGGGCCTTGGGCGCTTCCTGTCCACCGGTGCACGCATGGTGGTGCGCCAGGTCGAGCGCCGGCCGCTGCGGGCGGCCTTCACCGTCACCGGCATTGCGCTGGCGGTGGCGCTGCAGATTTCGGGCGCGTTCTGGCTCGACGCCATCGCCCACATCGCCGACGTGCAGTTCCGCCAGGTGCAGCAGGGCGACGTGCTGGTCAACTTCCGCCACCCGGTGCCGCGCACCGTGGTGCAAGACCTGCTGCGCCTGCCCGGTGTGATCCGGGCCGAGCCCTACCGCACCGAACCGGTCAAAGTCAGCCTGCGGGGTCGCAGCGAGGACACTGCGCTCAGCGGCTACCGGGGCGACGCGCAACTGCTGCGCGTGGTCGACGAAACCCGCGGCGCCGTCGCCATGCCGGCGCACGGTGTGGTGCTTTCGGCATTGCTGGCCGAATCGCTGGGCGCGCGCGTGGGCGACCGCATCACGCTCGACTTCCGTCTCTGGAACCGGCGCCAGGTGCAGGTGGAGGTGGTCGACGTCGTGCACACCATGTTCGGCAAATTGCTGTTCATGAACCTCGACGCCATGAACCGCCTGGCCGGTGATGGCGACGGCGTGGCCGATGCCGCGCTGCAGGTCGACGCGGCCGCCATGACCGCGTTCTGGACCGCCGTGAAGAACGCGCCCACCATTGCGTCGGTGTTCGACAAGGCCGGCTCCTACGAGGCCTTCGACCAGCGCACGCAGAAGAACATGGGCATCTTCAGCGGCATCCTCACCGTGTTTGCCATCGCCATGGCGGTGGGCATCATCTACAACGCGGCGCGCATCTCGCTGTCCGAGCGTGCCTGGGAACTGGCCAGCCTGCGCGTGCTGGGCATGACCCGGGCCGAAGTCTCCGTGCTGCTGCTGGCCGAGCTGGGCGCCGAACTGCTGATCGCGCTGCCCATCGGGGCCGGGCTCGGTTTTGGGCTGGCCAGCGCGATGATGGCACTCATGGCCAGCGACGCGATCGATTTTCCGGTGGTGATCGAACCGTCGACCTACGCGTCGGCGGCCCTGATCGTGCTGGCCGCCGGGGTGGCCAGTGCTTTGCTGGTGCGCCGGCAGATTGACCGGCTGGACCTCGTGTCCGTGTTGAAGGTGCGCGAATGACTCAGAAGACCCAATGGAAGCCCGCCCGCCGCTGGGGCGTGGGGGTGGCGGCACTGGCCGCGGTGGTGGTGCTGGTGTGGGCGGCCTACCGGCCAAGGCCCATGGACGTGGAAACCGCCACGGTGACCGAAGGCCGCTTTGAACAGGTGATCGAAGAAGACGGCCAGTTGCGCCTGCAGCACCGTTACCTGATCACCGCGCCCACCGCCGCGCAGTTGCAGCGGCCCACGCTCAAGGTGGGCGATGCGGTGCAGGCCGGCGACGTGGTCGCCGTGCTCGCGCCCGCGGCGTCGCAACTCATCGACCCGCGCACCCGCAGCGTGCTGCAGCAGCGCGTGGGCAGCGCCGACGCCGCCGTGGCCGCCGGCCGTGCCAACGTGCAGCGCGCCCAGGCCGCGCTGGCCCAGGCCACGATCGACGCCGAGCGGTCTGCCAAGCTGGCACAGGACAACTTCATCGCCGCGTCGGCGCGCGACCAGAGTCGCCTTGCGCGCGAGGCCGCCGTGCAGGCGCTGAAGGCCGCGCAGGCCGAACAGAACGCCGCCGAGCACGCCGCCAGCGAAGCCCGCGCCGCGCTTGGGCGCGCCGAGCCGAGCGGCGGCGGTATCCCGGGCCGGGAAGCCGGGTTGTGGTCGCTCAAGAGCCCCGTCAGTGGCCGCGTCATCAAGCTGCACAAGGACAGCAGCGAACCCGTGCAGGCCGGCGCACCGCTGCTGGAGATCGGCGACACCGGCGCCATGGAGGCGGTGATCGACGTGCTCTCGGGCGATGCGCCCCGCATCGCCACCGGCGCGGCGGTGCAACTCGCCACCGGTCGCAACCAGCCGCCGCTGGCAGGGCAGGTGGTGCGCGTGGACCCGGTGGCCTTCACCAAGACCTCGGCCCTGGGCATTGAAGAACAGCGCGTCAACATCACCGTGGCGCTGAACGCACCCGCTGCGGAACTGCAGAAACTCGGCGACGGTTTCCGTGTCGACGCGCGCATCACCGTCTCGGCCCAGGACGGGGCCTTGCTCGTGCCCTCGGCCGCGCTGGTGAGGCAGGGCGAAGGCTGGCAGGTGTTCGTGTTGCAAGCCGGCAAAGCCCGCGCGAGGGCGGTGAGCTTCCGCGACCGCAATGCCGACAGCGCTTGGGTGAAGGAAGGGCTGAAGGCGGGGGAGACGGTGGTGCTTTATCCAGGGAGCGGGATGAAGGATGGGCAGCCGGTGAAGGGTAAGCGGGCAGCCTAACCGCGTTGGACTCAGCGCGGACAGACGACCACGATCTGCACAAACTGCCCGTCAATGCGATGGCGGCAGCACAGCCGGCCTGTTGGAGCCGCTTGGTGATGCTTTCAGGGACCGCCGTTGGTTGCGTCAGCGGGAGACTGCCTGTTTCTCTCCGCTCTGTGGGCTCGTTCGGCTGCAATCCATCACCGTGCTTCTGAACCAGTGGTGTGCAGGGTCTGAATCTCGCCGAATGTGCCACGCTTGCTGGAATGGGAAGCGGGGTAGTTTGAACGGTGGCGTGAACTGCATCAGCTCTTGACCATGGAGCACTGGGTCCAGCGTTCGACTGGCAACGGTCAGAATCAAATCGGTGTCTGTCAGTACTTTCGTCGACGCGCTCCAATGCGGCAGAACGAGTGCAATGTGCCTGTGCAGCCCTTGAGCGGCCAAGGCCGAATCGATTTCGTTGTCGGCATCCGGTCTGGTGGCCACCAGCACATGCGGACGCGCCAGCCACTGGGCCAGCGAGAGCTTGCCGCGCAAGGGCAGCGAGCGCTTGTCGGCCACGCTGATGAAGTGTTCCTGGAACAGGGTTTCGACCCAGATGTTGCTCGGGGTGTCTGGGAAAACGCCCAGGGCCATATCGATCTCGCCATCCCCGAGCTGGGCCAGCATGGCCTCGCGGCTCGCTTGGCAAACGGCTATGTCGATGCCCGGCGCCTGATCGCGCAGCCGTTTGACCAACGTCGGTAGCACCAAATGGGCCGCATAGTCAGACATGGCGACGCGAAAGTGTCGTATGGCCTGGTGCGGGTCAAAGGCGCCTTCTCGCAGCAACGAGGTGAGTTGATTCAGGGCCGCTTCCAGAGGGCGTTGCAAATCCTGGGCGCGTGGTGTCAACGCCATCGCTGCGCCTCGCCGGGTCAGCAAGGGGTCTTTGAAAATCTCTCGTAGCTGCGCCAGTGCATGGCTGATCGCTGGTTGGCTCTTGTGCAGCCGCCGTGCAGCCCGCGTGACGTGTTGTTCTGCGAGCAAAGCATGGAGCGTCAGCAGCAGATTGAGGTCAATGCGTCGGAGGTCATCCATTCAACGAATGATGCCTGTTTGAAATAAGAATTTCCATTCTTAGATCGAATACATGAACATCCGGCATGTTCTTTCATCTGTGACGAGGCGTTTCCGCATGCAGTGGTCTTCTTCTCTTTCCGGTTTGTTTCCCATGGTGATTGCTTTGGTGGCTGGCGCTGTCGTGCCTTTCCAGGCGGCAAGCAACGCGGCATTGGGGCGTGCGCTCGGGCATCCGTTGTGGGCCACGCTGTCTTCTCTGGCTGTCAGCGTACTGGTCATCGTGCCGCTGATGGTGCTGCTGCGGGTTCCTGCACCGGCGTTAGGTGCTGCGGCGCAGGGGCCGGCGTGGTGGTGGCTCGGTGGTGTGGCCGGGGTGGTCTATATCACTGCCGCACTGGTATTGACGCCCAAGCTGGGCGCGGCCAGCTTTCTTGTCATCGTCATTGCGGGGCAGATGCTGGCATCGCTTCTGATCGATCATTACGGCTTGATGGGACTGACGCCCAAGCCTGCTGGTGCGTGGCGGATCGTGGGCATTTTGCTGATCCTGGTGGGCATGGTCGTTGTGCAGATGAGCCGTTCGCCTGCGGCCCATGCGTCTGGCCCGGCGCCTTCCGGCGGGTGGCGGTAAGGGGCGTTTGGTGTGTGCAAACGCCTGCTGCCATAACCCCGGTCCTGCCCGCAAACATCTTCAAACACCGACCCAACCGCGATGCACCACCGATGTTTACCCGAGAGGCGGTAGCGGACGACGAACCTGGGCGCCATCATGCGCACGGTGTGACCGCGCCGAGCAAACTCGCGCGCCCAGTGGTGGGCGCCGGAGCAGGCCGCCATGCCGATCCGGCACGGCGGCAGCGAAGCGATGAGTTCGAGCAGCTTGGCGTGCGGTACCCGGGGGGCACCAGCGCGGGTTTGCCTGCTTCATCCACGCCATGCACGGCAGAGACGTTCTTTGCCAGATCGATGCCAACGGATACGATGGCCAGCGACTTCCCCTTCCAGCAAACGATTGGGTTGATGAGATTTCGCACTTCCCACCGTGGCAGCTGGATGCCGTGCCCCGCAAATGCGCGGATCACCCGGGACCTGGCATCGCACCGCCGTCAAGGGGTTCTGCCTTCGGCAAGCCCCTTGCGTCAAACGTTGGTTGTTGCATCCCGGATGCAGCCGGTAGTGATGAATATCCCGTTGATTTTCTTGCGATGAACTATTTTGAAAGCCCATTTAAAGGTCAACTGCTTTCGGAGCATGTGAAGAACCCCAACATCCAAGTGGGGCGGTACAGCTATTACTCTGGCTACTATCACGGGCACCCATTCGATGAATGTGCGCGATACCTTGCGCCGGACCGTGAAGATGTTGACAAGCTGATCATTGGCAGCTTCTGCTCTATCGGAAGCGGCGCCTCTTTCATCATGGCGGGCAACCAAGGGCACCGGTATGACTGGGCGTCATCCTTTCCTTTCTTTTACATGCAGGAAGAGCCCGCCTTCTCCCGTTCACTTGATGCCTTTCGGAAGGCTGGTGACACTGTCATTGGCAATGATGTCTGGATTGGCTCTGAGGCAATGGTCATGCCCGGCATCACGATCGGGCACGGTGCTGTGGTTGGTAGCCGCTCTTTGGTGACAAAGGATGTGGCTCCTTACGCCATCATTGGCGGAAATCCGGCCCAGCAGATTAAGAAGCGCTTCTCTGAGGAGGAAATATCATGGCTTTTGGAGATGGCGTGGTGGGATTGGCCGCTGGATAAGATCAAAACGGCAATGCCTATGTTGTGCTCATCCGATATTGCTGGTCTGTACAGGTATTGGCGTGAATCCCGAAGCATGAGCGACCGCTGAGCGATCGGGCCGCCGCCGCAGGGGCCGGCGCCCGGGAGATTGGGCGGTAGCGGCAAGGGAAAATCGTCCGTTCCGACGACGCCCGGGGCCGGGGTGCCGACCAGAATGGCCGCAGTTTCAACCAACCCCTTGTCGCCATGTCTGAAGCCTATATCGTCGCCGCTGTCCGAACCGCTGGGGGGCGCCGCGGCGGCCGCCTTGCCGGATGGCACCCTGTGGAGCTGTCTGCCCAGGTGCTGAACGCGCTGGTGGACCGCGCCGGCATCGACCCTGCGCTGGTCGAGGATGTGATCATGGGTTGCGTGAGTCAGGTGGGCGAGCAGTCGACCAACGTGGCGCGCAACGCAGTGATGGCGTCGAAGTTGCCCGAATCGGTGCCGGGCACGTCGCTGGACCGCCAGTGCGGCTCGTCGCAGCAGGCGGTGCATTTCGCGGCGCAGGCCGTGATGTCGGGCTCGATGGACGTGGTGATCGCCGCCGGCGTCGAGTCGATGACGCGGGTGCCGATGTTCAGCCCTTCGTCGCTGGCGCAGAAGGCGGGTCTGGGTTACTACCAGAGCGAATCGATCAACCGCCGTTACAACGACGTGGTGTTCAGCCAGTTCGTGGGCGCCGAGATGATGGCGAAGAAGTACGGTTTCGTGCGCGAAGACCTGGACCGCTTTGCGCTGCAGAGCCACCAGCGCGCCATCGCCGCCACGCAGGCCGGTGCTTTCGATGCCGAAATCCTGGCGCTGCCGGTGCGCAACGCGGAGGGCGTGGACACGGACGATATCCACCAGGTGGACGAGGGCATCCGCTTCGATGCGTCGCTGGAATCGATCGGCAATGTGAAGCTGCTGCAGGAAGGTGGTGTCATCAGCGCGGCCAATGCGAGCCAGATCTGTGATGGCGCCACCGGTGTCATGGTGGTCAACGAGCGTGGCCTGAAGGCCCTGGGGGTGAAGCCCATGGCGCGCATCCACCACATGTCGGTGATCGGCCACGACCCGGTGATCATGCTGGAGGCACCGATTCCGGCCACCGAGCGCGCGCTCAAGAAGGCCGGTCTGAAGATCGACGACATCGACCTGTACGAGGTCAACGAGGCTTTTGCCTCGGTGCCGCTGGCCTGGCTCAAGGCGCTGGGGGCCGACGCCGACCGGTTGAACGTGAATGGCGGTGCCATCGCCCTGGGCCATCCGCTGGGCGGTTCGGGCACCAAGCTGATGACGACGCTGATCCACGCGCTGGGTGCACGCGGCAAGCGCTATGGCCTGCAGACCATGTGCGAAGGCGGTGGCATGGCCAACGTGACCATCGTCGAACGGCTCTGACCTTGCCGGGTTGCGCCCGGCGGGCGTGCCCATGCTGGCCCGGTGGCTCCGGGCTCCCGGTATTTCCCACAAGAGATCGACGCATGACCCATGACAACGATCGCGGAGACAGCAACACGGCACCGCCGCTGTTGCAGGTGCAGGGTGTGACGGTGCGCTTCGGCGGCATCGTCGCGCTCGACGGCGTGTCCTTCGACATCCGGCGCGGCGAGATCTGCGCGCTGATCGGCCCCAACGGGGCGGGCAAGAGCACGCTGTTCAACTGTCTGTCGCGCCTGTACGAGTGCAACAGCGGCAGCATCGTGTTCGACGGCCAGCCGATCAACCGGCTGCCGCGCCACCGCATGGCGGCCATCGGCATCGGCCGCACGTTCCAGAACCTGGCGCTGTTCGGCTCGATGACGGTGCGTGACAACGTGCGCGTGGGCTGCCACAGCAAGCACCACGCGGGCATGGTGCGCAACGCCTTCCGTTTGCCGGGCGCGGCGCGCATCGAGGCCGAGGCCCAGGCGCGGGCCGAAGCGCTGATCCATTTCCTGCAACTGGACGCGGAGGCTGACCGGATCGTGTCGGACCTGCCGTTCGGCACCCAGAAGCGGGTGGAGTTGGCGCGTGCACTGGCCAGCGAGCCCCAGTTGCTGCTGCTCGACGAACCGGCCTGCGGCCTGAACCACGAAGAACTGCAGGGGCTGGGCGACCTGATTCGCGACATCCGGGACCGGCTGGGCGTGACCGTCTTGCTGGTGGAGCACCACATGGGCCTGGTGATGGGCATTTCCGACCGGGTGGTGGCGCTGAACTTCGGCAAGAAGATCGCGCAAGGCACGCCGGCGGAGGTGCGCTCGCACCCCGAAGTGATCCGCGCCTACCTGGGCGCAGAAGAAGAGGAAGGGGTGGGCGCATGACGACGAACCTGCTGGAAGTGCGCGGCCTGCAGGCCCGCTACGGCCCGACCCAGGTGCTCCAGGGCATGGACCTGGACGTGGCCGAGGGCCAGGTGACGGCGCTGCTGGGCGCCAACGGCGCGGGCAAGACCACCACGCTGCGTGCGCTGTGCCGTTTCATGGTGCAGACCAGCGGCTCGGTGACGCTGGCGGGCGAGCGCATCGACAGCCGTTCGACGGAACAGATTGCGCAACTGGGGGTGGGCCACGTGCCCGACGGGCGTGGCACCTTCATGGGCCTGAGCACCGAAGAGAACCTGCAACTCGGTGCCTACGTGCGCCACAACCGCAGTGGCCAGGCCGAGGACATGGAGCGGGTCTACCACTATTTCCCGCGGCTGCGCGAGCGCGCCCGGCAGCAGGCCGGCACGCTCTCGGGCGGTGAGCAGCAGATGCTGGCCATCGGCCGGGCGCTGATGGGCCGTCCGCGCCTGCTGCTGCTCGACGAGCCTTCATTCGGCCTGGCGCCCCTGGTGGTCCGGGACATCTTCGCGATCATGCGGCGCATCAACCGGGAGGAGAAGGTGTCGATCCTGCTGGTGGAGCAGAACGCCAAGCTGGCGCTGGATCTGGCCGACAACGCCTACCTGCTGGAAACCGGGCGGGTGGTGCTCAGCGGGCCTTCGGCCGAGATGCAACGCAACGACGCGGTGCGCCGCGCCTACCTGGGTGAATAGGACGAGCAGACATGAATGAATTCCTGCACCAGTTGCTCGCCGGTCTGGCCACCGGAGGCATCTACGCCAGCGTGGCGCTGGCCTTGGTGATGATCTACCAGGCCACGCATCACATCAATTTCGCCCAGGGTGAGATGGCGATGTTTTCCACCTTCGTCGCCTGGATGCTGATCGACGCGGGCCTGCCGTACTGGGCGGCGTTTGCGGCGACGGTGGTGCTGTCCTTCGTGGTCGCCGCCGGGATCGAGTTTGTGGTCATCCGGCCGATGCACAAGGCGCCTGTGCTCTCCGTGGTGGTGGTGTTCATCGGCCTGCTGGTGATCTTTCACAGCCTGGCGGGCTTCTTCTTCGGTTACACGATCAAACCGTTTCCAAGTCCGTTTCCGGCCGATGCCTGGTACGGCAGCAGCCTGATGTCGGCCCACGAGGTGGGGGCGATCGCGGTCGCGCTGGGCATGGTGGCGCTGCTGTTCCTGTTCCTGCGCGCCACGCCGCTGGGACTGGCCATGCGCGCGGCGGCGCAGAACCCGGGTTCGTCGCGGCTGGTCGGCATCCGGGTCGGGCGCATGCTGATGCTGGGCTGGGGCCTGGCCGGGGCCATCGGCGCGGTGGCCGGGATGATGGTCGCGCCGGTGGTGTTCCTGGACCCGAACATGATGACCGGCGTGCTGCTCTACGCCTTTGCCGGGGCGCTCATCGGCGGCATCGACAACCCGATCGGCGCGGTGCTCGGCGGCTTCATCGTTGGTGTGCTGGAGAACCTGATCGGCACCTACGTCGTCGGCACCGAACTCAAGCTCTCGGTGGCGCTCGTGCTGATCATCGGCGTGCTGATCGTCAAACCTTCCGGTCTGCTGGGCAAGACCATCGTTACCCGGGTCTGAACCATGGCTTCCCTGTCTTCCCTTTCGACGCCGCCTGCGGGCGCTGCGAATTTCGCCACCCAAGGCGCGCCGGTTGCCCGCCGCGGCCACTGGCTCTGGGTGCTGGCCTTGCTGCTGCTTGCTGCGGGCCTGACCTGGGTGCTCAAAGGCTATCAGCTGTTCCAGGCGACCATGGTGCTGTGCTACGCCATCGCGCTGCTGGGCCTGAACATCCTGACCGGCTACAACGGCCAGATCTCGCTGGGCCATGGTGCGTTCTTTGCGCTGGGTGCCTACGGCGCGGCCATCGCCATGGAACATGGTGGCTTGCCCTACTGGGCGGCGATCCCCGTGGCCGGCCTGGCGTGCCTGGTGGTGGGCTACCTGTTCGGCCGCCCGGCGCTCAAGCTCGAAGGGCTGTATCTTGCGCTGGCGACCTTCGCACTCGGTGTGGCGATGCCGCAGTTGCTGAAGTACAAGCACCTGGAAGCCTGGACCGGCGGGGTGCAGGGCATCGTGCTCATCAAGCCCGATGCTCCCTGGGGGTTGCCCCTCACGCAAGACCAGTGGCTTTACCTGTTCGCCCTGGGCGTGACGGTGGTGATGTTCCTCATCGTCCACAACCTGCTGAGCAGCGGCACCGGTCGCGCCATGCGCGCCATTCGCGACCACGCCCTGGCCGCCGAGGCCATGGGCGTGGACAACCGGCACTACAAGTCCATGACTTTCGGCGTGTCGGCCGCTTTCACCGGTGTCGGCGGCGCGTTGTCGGCGATCGCGGTGCAGTTCGTTTCGCCCGATTCGTTCACGCTCTTCCTGTCGATCTCGCTGCTCGTGGGCATCGTGGTCGGTGGCCTGGGCACGCTCTGGGGGGCCTTGTTCGGCGCGCTGTTCATCATGTTCGTGCCCAATCTGGCCGAGCAGGTGTCCAAGGCTGCGCCATGGGCGGTGTACGGCGTGGCGCTGATCGCCATCATGTTCGTGATGCCGGGGGGCGTGGTGGGGCTGTTGCGCCGCATGCAGACCGCGCTGCGTGCGCGTGAAAACCGGGGAGGGTGAGACCATGCCTGTGCCTACCGAGGCGGGTGCGGCCGCACCGCCGTTGCTGAGCGAACGCCACGGTGACGTGGCCGTGCTGCGGCTGAACCTGCCGCAGCGCCTGAATCCCCTGGCGTTGCCGCTGCAGGAGGCGTTGCGCAACGAACTGGCCCGGTTGAAGGCCGATGGCGGTGTGCGTGCCCTGCTGCTCACCGGCGTCGGCAAGGCCTTCTGCGTGGGGGCTGATCTCTCCAGCATGCAGGCATCGGACGGTGCCAGCCTCGGCGCGCAGACCGCGGAGACCATGGAGCGGCTTTCCAACCGCCTGATTCAGGACCTGCGCGAGCTGCCGTTTCCGGTGATCAGCGCGGTCAACGGGCCGTGCGCGGGTGCCGGCGTGGGCTTGGCGCTGGCCGCCGATGTGGTGTTGGCCGCCCGTTCGGCCTATTTCTACCTGCCGTTCATGCCGCGCCTGGGCATCGTGCCCGATCTGGGCTGCACCTGGTTCCTCGATCGTTTTCTGGGACGGGCGCGCGCTACCGCCCTCACGCTGCTGGGTGATCGGCTGTCGGGTGAACAGGCCGCGCAATGGGGCCTGGTCTGGGCCTGCGTGGACGATGCCACGCTGGCCGACGAGGCCATGGCGCTGGCGCAGCGTCTGGCCCGGCTGCCTGCGCACGCGGCCCTGGAGATCCGTGCGGTCTACGACAGCGCCGGTCAGGCCTCGCTGGTGGAGCAGATGGCCGTGGAGGCCGGGCGCCAGCGTGAATTGATCGACCGCCCAAGCTTTGTCGAGGGGGTCAGTGCCTTTCTGGCCAAACGCGAGCCGGTCTTTCCCTGCCGCTGATGGGTTGGGGTGCCGTGCACCGACGACCGCAATTTCGTCAGTTCCGACGAGGCCGGCCGCACAGCGACTTCCTACGATGAACCAGATGCTTGGGGGCCGTGGCGGGTCACAGGCAACCGTCACGCTTTTCCAATAGCCGAATTCCATCCACAGGAGATCTACATGAACGCACCCATCGACACGCGCCGCCGCCGTACCTTGCAGATCGGCGCGGGCCTGGCCCTGGCCAGCAGCCTGCCACTGACCGCCTTCGCGCAGAAGAAGTACGACAGCGGCGTGACCGACACCGAAATCAAGATCGGCAACCTCAACCCCTATTCCGGACCGGCGTCAGCCTATGGGGTGTGCGGCAAGTCCATGGCGGCTTATTTCGGCGCGCTCAATGCCAAGGGTGGCGTCAACGGCCGCAAGATCAACTTCCTGACCCTGGACGATGCCTACAACCCTGCCAAGTCGGTCGAGCAGACGCGCAAGCTGGTCGAGCAGGACGAGGTGCTGCTGATGTTCGCCTCGCTCGGCACCTCGCAGAACATCGCGGTGCAGCGCTACCTCAACGCCAAGAAGGTGCCTCAGTTGTTCGTCAACACCGGTGCCACCCGCTTCGGCGACCCCAAGGCCTTTCCCTGGACCATGGGCTGGCAGCCGACCTACCAGGCCGAAGGCCGGCTGTATGCCAAGCACATCCTGCAGACCCAGCCCAATGCGAAGATCGGCGTGCTGATGCAGAACGACGATTTCGGCAAGGACTATTTCAAGGGTCTGAACGACGGCCTGGGCGACAAGGCCAAGGCCATGATCGTGCAGCACCAGACCTACGAGGTGTCCGATCCGACCATCGATAGCCAGATGGTGAGTCTGAAATCGGCGGGCTGCGATGTCTTCGTGAGCATCACCACGCCCAAGTTCGCGGCCCAGGCGATCCGCAAGGCGGCCGAGCTGGGCTGGAAGCCCACGCAATATCTGGTGAGCGTGTCGCAGTCCATGAATTCGGTGCTCAAGCCGGCCGGTTTCGAGAACGCCGTGGGCGTCATCTCGTCGACCTACCTGCTCACGCCGTCGGACCCGATGGCTGCCGGCAGCAAGGACGTGCCGGAATACCTGGAGGGCATGAAGAAGTACTTCCCCGACGGCAACCCCGACGACTCGCTCAACGCCATCGGCTGGGGTGTCGCGGCGACCATGGCCCAGGTGCTGCGCCAGTGCGGCGACGAGCTCACCCGCGACAACGTCATGAAACAGGCGGCCAACCTCGACTTCAAGGCGCCGATGCTGTACCCCGGCATCGAGGTCAAGACCGGCGCCGACGACTTCTATCCCATCGACAAAAAGATCCTGCAGCGGTTCAATGGCAAGGGCTACGAAGCCATGGGGGCGCCCATGGCGGGCTAGAGGGGTATCTACCGGCGGATGCCCCTGTGCAGAACCAACAGAACCACAACCAGAACCTGGAGACCCCGCCATGCATGGCCTGATGCAAGACCGCCCGCTGCTGATTTCGTCGCTGATCGAACACGCGGCCACCTTCCACCCGGACACTGAAATCGTGTCGCGATTGCCCGAAGGCACGGTGCACCGCACCCACTGGCGCGGTGTGCGCGACCTGTCGCGCCAGATCGCGCAGGCCCTGCAGGCGCTGGGCATCCGGCAGGGCGACCGGGTTGGCACGCTGGCCTGGAACTCCTACCGCCACCTGGCGCTGTACTACGGTGTCTCGGGCAGCGGTGCGGTGCTGCACACCGTCAACCCGCGCCTGTTCCCAGAGCAGATCGACTACATCGTCAACCACGCCGAAGACCAGGTGCTGTTCTTCGACACCACGTTCGCTCCCCTGGTGCAGCAAATTGCTCCCCGGTTGAAGACGGTCAAGGCCTTCATCGCCATGACCGACAGGGCGCACATGCCGGACATCGATGTGCCCAACCTGCTGTGCTTCGAAGAGCTGGTCGCCGCGCAGAGCACCGAATACACCTGGCCCGAATTCGACGAGAAGAACGCCTCGTCGCTCTGCTACACCTCGGGCACGACCGGCAACCCGAAAGGGGTGTTGTATTCGCACCGCTCGACGCTGCTGCACACACTGATGGAGCTGGCGCCCGACACCTTTGGCATCAGTTCGGCCGAAACGCTGTTGCTGATCGTGCCGATGTTCCATGCCAACGCCTGGGGCGCGCCGTACGCGGCCGCCATGGTGGGCGCCAAGCTGGTGCTGCCCGGCCCGCACCTGGACGGCGAGAGCGTCTACAACCTGATGCGCGACGAGAAAGTGACCTTCTCGCAAGGTGTTCCCACGGTCTGGATGATGCTGTTCCAGTACCTGGACGCGCACCCCGAGCTACCGACCCGCTCGCTCGGCGTCAAGCGCGTGGGCATTGGCGGCGCGGCGGTGGCGCGCGGCATGCTCGAACGTTTTGAAAACGACTTCGGGGCCGAGGTCGTGCAAGGCTGGGGCATGACCGAGACCAGCCCGATCGGCGTGATCAGCAAGCTGCTGCCCAAGCACCAGGGGCTGGACAAGGAAGCGCTGATGCCGGTCAAGCTCAAGCAGGGGCGCGGCGTCTGGGGCGTCGACCTCAAGATCGTCGATGCCGATGGCAAGACCCTGCCCTGGGACGGGGTGGCTTTCGGGCACCTGCACGTGCGCGGCCCCTGGATCGCCAGCGGGTACTTCCGCAGCGAAGGCGGTGCGGTGCTGGACGAGGAAGGCTATTTCCCCACCGGCGACGTGGCCACCATCGATCCGGACGGCTACCTGCAACTGGTGGACCGCGCCAAGGACGTGATCAAGTCGGGCGGTGAGTGGATCTCGTCGATCGATCTGGAGAACACGACCAACTCGCATCCCGAGGTGGCCGAGTCGGCGGTGATCGGTGTGGCACACCCCAAATGGCAGGAGCGGCCCTTGCTGATCGTGGTGCGGCGCTCGGGCTCGACCGTGGACCGCGATGCGATCATGAAGCATCTGGAGGCGCGCATCGCCAAGTGGTGGTTGCCCGATGACGTGGTGTTTGTCGACAGCCTGCCGCACACCGCCACCGGCAAGCTGCTCAAGACGAAGCTGCGCGAGCAATACCGCGGCCACGCCTTGCCCACCATCTGAAGTGGGTGCCTATGCGCCAACCACGGCCGAGGCGCCCCCGTCGACCGGCAGCAGCACGCCCGTGATGTGTTGACCGGCATCGCTCGCGAGCAGCAGCACCGCGCCCTTGAGCCCTTCGTCGTTGCCGATGCAGCGCAAGGGCACCTGCGCGACGATGGGCCCGAGTGTCGCGGGTTGCAGCATGTGCTGCGCCATCCTGCTCGGAAACACGCCGGGCAGGATGGCATTGACCGTGATGCCGTGCGGCCCCCATTCGCAGGCCAGTGCCCGCGTGAGTGTGGCGACCGCGCCCTTGCTGGCGTGGTAGGCCGCCGCCTGCATCGAATGGGCCGTGCCGCCCAGGGCGGCCACCGACGCGATGTTGACGATCCGGCCCTGGCCGCGCGGCAGCATGCTGCGCCGGGCGATCTCGCGCGTGAGCAGGAAGACGCTGCGCGCGTTCAGGTCCATCACCTTGTCCCAGGCGTCCATCGGGTGCTCTTCGGCTGCTGCGCCCCAGGTCGCGCCCGCGTTGTTGACCAGGATGTCAACCTGGCCCAGGGTGGCCAGCGCGTGATCGACCAGGGCCAGCACCTGCGCATCGTCCCGGCCATCGGCGGCAAAGACGCTCACAGGGTGGCCGGCGGCGCGCAGTTCGGTGGCGGCTTCTTCCAGCTCGGTGGGCTTGCGCGCGCTGATCAGCAGCCGGGCGCCGGCTTCTCCCAGGGCGTGTGCGAGTTGCAGGCCCAGCCCGCGCGAGCCGCCGGTGATGAGGGCGGTGCGGCCGCGCAGGTCGTGCAGTTGTTGAATGGTGCGGTGGGTGCTCAAGCGGGTCTCCTTGGGGTGGTGGGTTGGGGGTTCCCCAGCAGGCTACGGTCAGGGCGGGCGGCAGGCATCGTCGGAACGGACGAATGCCCGTCGGGCCCGTCGGGCCGGTGACCGTGGCGGACGGCCTGACGTGGCACCATGTCGGCCTTATGGAGACCGGTACCGCATGAACCCTGTCGAGACGCCCGCAACGCTGCCCAGGCTGGAGCCGGGCAGCATCGAGCGTACCCAGTTGTTGGCCCGGCTGTCCGAGGCCCGCCACAAGCCCTGCGTGCTGATCCTGGGGCCGGCCGGCTCGGGAAAAACCACGCTGGCGCTGCAATGGCGTGCCCAGGCGCTGGCCTACGGGCACGATTTCGCCTGGATGACCGTGGTGCCCGGCGACGACGCGCAGGCCATGCTCGATGCGCTGTTTGCCGCGCTCGACCGGGTGGACCCCGAGATCGCGCGCGAGGCGCACTTCATCTACAACCGCGATGGCGAATTGCGCTCGCCCGACCCGATCGCCATCGCCGTGCTGCGGGGCCTGATGCGGCGCAGCCGCGCACTGGTGCTGCTGATCGACGACTACCAGAACGTGTCCGACGCGCGCGCGCACACGCTGTT
Source organism: Hydrogenophaga electricum (assembly GCF_030160815.1). NCBI lineage: Bacteria > Pseudomonadati > Pseudomonadota > Betaproteobacteria > Burkholderiales > Comamonadaceae > Hydrogenophaga > Hydrogenophaga electricum. The sequence continues at coordinate 25,984 of NZ_BSPB01000016.1, forward strand.
GCAGACTTGGCTGGACTTTGCGCCGCCGCATTTCCACCTCGTCCTGGTCTCGCGCAGCGTGCCGCCGCTGTCGCTTTCGCGCCTGCGCGACAAGGACGCCGTGATGGAGCTGGGCTTTGCCGACCTGCGTTTCGCCCTGGACGAGGTGCGGGCCTTTGCGCACAGCCGTCACATGGGCAGCCCGGACCGCGACGCACGGCGCCTGCACGACATCACCGACGGCTGGATCGCGGGTCTGCAACTGGTGGCGCTCGACATCCAGCGCCAGCCCGAGCGCCTGGGGCGCGCCGTGCCGGTGCAGAACCCGCACGACTTCACCGCGTACTTCAACCGCGAGGTGCTCTCGCAGCTCGACCTGCGCGAACTGGATGCGATGACCTGCCTCGCGGCGGCACGCGGTTTCAATCTGGCCCTGGTGCGCGATCTGCTGGGAGACGAACAGGGGCCCGCCTTGCTGGAGCGCATGCGGCGCGAACACCTGTTTCTCATGCCGATGGATGGCATGGAGCGCCAAGGCTGGTTCCGTTTCCACCCGCTGTTTCGCGACCTGCTGCTGGAACGCCTGGAGCGCATGCCCGATGCGCAGCGGCGCCAGACCCATTCCGTGTTGAGCCAGTGGTTCGGCCGCCGCAAGCACCTGCGGGAAGCCGTGCACCACGGGGTGGCCAGTGGCGACCTGGTGCAGGCCGCCGACTGGCTGGATCGCTGGGCACGCGAGCTGTTTCTCAACGGCGAGCTGCAGCGGCTGGTGCGCGCGGTCTCCGAGTTGCCCCGCGCCATCCTGCGCGAGCGCGGCTCCCTGCTGCTCTGGCTGGGCTGGTCCCAACTGTGTTATCGACAGTTTGCGGCTTGCCACGACAGCCTCGCCGCGTTGAAGGACCGGATGCGCGGGAACGATCCGGAGGCGCGGGCGCACTGGTCGCTGCTGGCCTTTTCGCTCGCGCTGCAGGAAGACGACATCCCCACGGCCCAGGCGCTGCTGCCGGCAATGCAGGCCATGCGCCAGGGCAGCGACGCGGTGCTGATCGGTGGCCGGCGCAACCTCCTGAGCTGGCTGTTCACGCACGAGGGCGACTTCGAACAGGCGCGCAAGGTCATGCAGGGAGCGGTCCCCAGCCGGGAAGACGGTTCGCCCTTGCTGGATTCCCCGTTCGGCGCGCTGATGAGTCAGGCACTGCGCGGATTTGCCCTGATGCACAGCTGCGACATGCGGCAGGCCGAACCGGCCTTGCGCGACGCGCTGGCCGATGCCGAGCGGGCACTCGGGCCGTACTGCGAAGCCGCCTGCAACGCGGCCGGCTTCCTCAGCGCGGTGCTCTACGAAGTGAACGACATCGATGGCCTGCACCCGTTGCTGGAGCCGCGCTTTGATGCCATCGAGCGAGTGACCCTGCCCGATGCGCTGATCACGGCCGCCGTCGTTCGCTGCCGCCTGCGCCGCCTGGAAGGCAACCCGCTGGAGGCGCTGGAAGGGCTGGACCGGCTGGAGGAACTGGCGCAGCGCCGGGGCCTGGATCGCGCGCTGGGGTTTGCCCTGATCGAGCGGCTGCGCACCGACTTGCACATGGGGCAGATGGCCACGGCGTGGCAGACGCTGCATGCCTTGCAGGCGCTCGCGCGCCGCCATGCCGGAAACGCGGCGCCCGCGAGCCGCCGCGCAGTGGGTCTGGCCGCTTACGGCACCGCGCTGGTGGCGGTGGCCGAACACGATGACCGGGGGGCTCTGGCAGCGCTGGAGCCGGTGTGCGGGCCGGACGATGCCGCCTGGCTGCGGCGCGACCGGGCCAGCGTGCACGGTCTGCGGGCCTTGCTCTGGGCGCGCCTGGGGCAGCACGAACTGGCGATGAACCAGATGGCCTCGGTGCTGCGGGACGCCCAGCGCCAGGGCATGGTGCGCAGCCTGCTGGACCTGGGGGCGGAATGGCTGGCGCTGGCCTTGCGGTGGGCGCAGGAGACGCCCGATGCCGACCCGGTGCTGGTGTTCTACGTGGAGCGCTTGCAGGCCCAGGCGGCGCTGTTCAGGCCCGAAGCGCCGCCGTCGCTGGCACCGCTGAAGGAATCCCTGAGCGAGCGTGAACACGAAATCCTGCGTGCCCTGGCCAACGCCATGTCGAACAAGCGCATCGCGCAGGCGCTGGGCGTGTCGCCCGAAACGGTGAAGTGGCACCTGAAGAATGTCTACGGCAAGCTGGGCGTGACCGGGCGCGATGACGCGGTGGCGCGGGCACGTGATCTGGGCCTGGTGGGGCAGGGCTGAGGGCTTTCCCCACCACCGGGGAATACCCTAGCCACCCGTTGCGGGGGGGGGCGGTTGGCGAGGGGGTGCGGGAACATGGCGTCGCGTTGGGGGCCGGGTGTCGCATCCGGTGGTCCGGCGACGAAAAAGACCCTCACAACAGGAGACAAGCATGTTCAACCGCAGCCTGCGCAAGCCGCGCCTATCCTCCCTCGTCCTGGCCGCCGCCGGCGCCGCCATGGCCGGTTCGGCCGCCGCCGCCGATCTGACGATTTCGGCCGGCCTGCCCAAGGTCCACTTCTGGGTCGGGCAGTACATGGAGCCGTTTGCCAACGCCGTCGAGGCCGCCACGCCGATCCGGTTCAAGCGCTTCTATGCGGGCGAACTGGTGGCCGTGGGCCGCGAGCTGGATGCACTCAAGGGCGGCACCATCGACGTGGCTGCACCGCTGCTCGCGCCGTACCACGAAGGCCGCTTCGCGCTGTCGGACGTGACCCAACTGCCGACCTACAACACCTCCGCCGTGTCGGTCACGAAGGCCTTCCAGAAGCTGCTGGACTCACCGGTCAAGATCAAGGGCGACAAGTCGTTCTACCAGTACGAGATCGCTGACAAGGGCATCCGCGTCTGGCCGCTGGGTGCCACCGCTCCCTACGTCATCTCCACCACCGGCAAAGTCCTGCAGTCGCCGGCCGAGCTCAAGGGCTTGCCGCTGCGCGCCGGTTCGGCGATGCACACCATCGTGCTGCAGCAGCTCGGCGCCACGCCGGTCACCATGCCGGCCTCGCAGGCCTACGAGGCGTTGTCGCGCGGCACCGTCAATGGCCTGGTGCTGTCGGTGGCCGACTGGAAGTCGTACTCCTTCCAGGACCTGATCAAGTACACGGTGACCGGTGTGTCCATCGGTCACTGGGAGAGCTATCTGGCCACCACGGAAGACCAGTGGAACAAACTGCCGGCCGACCAGCGCCAGACCTGGGACCGCATCGCCCGCGAGACGGCGCTGAAGAACGCCGAAGGCATCGACCGGCAGGACGTCGAGGTGCGTGAAGCGGCCGAAAAGAAGGGCAGCAAGTTCGTGCCCATCACCAGCCTGTCGGCCGACATGCAGACCTTCATCGCCAAGGCCTCGGCCAACACCTGGATCCAGTGGATCGAGCAGACCGAGAAGAAGGGGCAGCCGGGCAAGGCCACCGCCAAGCTGTGGGCATCGCTGGTGCAGGCCGAAGGCGGCAAGGTGCCGGACGGCGTGGCGGAATACCTCGCGAAATAAGGCGACCTGCCGCAGCGAAGGGGGCGGCCGGTGGCCGCGCCCCTTTCCCGGTGGCGCGGCAGCGCAACCCGGCCAGGCCGGTTCGCGTTGCCGGAGCACCGATCAGCGCAGGCGCTGCGCTTCCTTCTTTCGCACCATGGAGAAATCATGTCTCAATCCCTGATCCTGTGGGCCGTCGGCGCCTGGTTCACGGTCTTTCTGCTGCTGGGTCAGAACGTGTCCACCGTGCTGCTGGGTGCGGGTGTGGTGGGCGTGTCGCTGTGGATCGGGCCGCGCGTCTTCGACGGCATCATCGGCCCGGACATCTTCTACACGGCCTCGATCTATTCGCTGTCCATCATCCCGCTGTACCTGGTGATGGCGCAGTTGCTGCTGCGCGGTGGCGTGATCGTGGACCTGTTCCGCGTGGCCCACCGGCTGTCGGGCTACAAGCGCTTTCCGCTCGGTGTGGCCACCATCCTCACCGGCGGTTTGCTGGGCGCGGTGTGCGGCTCGGGTTCGGCCAGCGCCGCGGCGCTGGCCACGCTGGCAGGCCCCGAACTGGAGCGCGTGGGGTATTCGCGCCGTTTCGCGATCGGCCTGGCGGCGGTGTCGGGCTCGCTCTCCGCGGTGATTCCGCCCAGCCTGATCGTGATCATTTACGGCTCCATCACCATGGTGCCCATCGGTCACCTGTTCATCGGCCTGATCGGTCCGGGGCTGGTCTGCATGGCGGTCTACATCGTCTGCATCCGCTTCCTGGCCGAGGTCAAGCCCGGCGCGGTCGACGGCGTGCAGATCGAGGAACAGCCGGATCCGGCGCTGTTCCGCCGCAGCGTGCATGCCTTCGTCTTTGTCGTGGTGCTGATGACGGTGGTGTTCGGCGGCATCTACGGCGGCATCATCACGGTGGCCGAAGCGGGCGCGATCGGGGCCTTCACGGCGCTGATCGGCATGGTGGCGATGCGCCGGGTGACGTTGAAGGACATCGCCCTTTCCATGGGCGATTCGGTCAAGGTCACCGCCATGCTGATGATGCTGGTGATCGGCGCCCAGATCATGGCGCGCTTCCTGGCGTTCTCGCGGCTGCCGCGCGAACTGGTGGCGTTGCTCGATCCCATACTGGACCAGCCGATGCTGCTGATCGCCATGATGATGGGGCTCTTCTTCCTGGCCGGGATGATCCTCGAATCGGCGGCCGTGATCGTGCTGCTGGTGCCGATGCTGCTGCCCTTGCTGCAGGCCGCGCAGATCGACCTGTTGTGGTTCGGCGTGATGGCCTCTTTCATGATTTCGCTCGGCCTGCTCACACCGCCGGTGGGGCTGTCGGTCTACGCCGCCTCCAGCGCTACGCGCTTTCCGGTGTCCGAGGTGTTCCGGCCAGCGACCCTGTTTGCGGTCGCGGCCGGGGTGATCGTGACCGCCGCCATGATGCTTTTCCCGGGCCTGGTCACCTGGCTGCCCAGCCACATCCAATGAGGAGCACGACGCCATGAAGTTCTGGACATTCCTGGGGCGCCTCGAAGGGGGCATGGCCTCGATCGGTGCCGGCCTGTGCCTGCTGGCGATGATCGTCATTACCGTGATCAGCGTGGTGGGGCGCTACGTGCTGCACCACGACATCCTGCCCGGCGCCTACAACCTGATCGAACGCGTGGCCTTCCCGCTGATCGTGTTCTGGGCGGCGCCGATGGCGCACCGCGAGGCCACCTTTCCGCGCTTCGACATGCTGGTCAATGCCATGCCTGCGCGGGTGCGCCGGGCGGTCCAGGTGCTGGTCGGTGTGGTGGAACTGGCCATCTATGCGGTGGTGATGTGGTATGTGCTGCGCTTCACCTGGCAGAGCATCGTCGAGGACCGCACCATGCAGGTCGGCGCCGATTTCTGGCCCATGTGGCCGGTGCTGGTGATGATGCCGCTGGCTTTCTTTCTGATGATGCTGGAGATGCTGCGCCTGGTCTGGAAGGACCTGCGGGGCGAGGGCCACCCACCCCCGGCATCCGGCAACGACAACGTCTCTGCGGCGTTCTGACCTTCAAGCGGTATGGCTGTTTCTTCTCCTGAATTTTCGTCCCCGCTGGAAGCCTTTCTGCGCCAGCAGTTGCCCGCCCTGAGCGGTGCCATGCGCCTGCAGAAGATCGGTGGCGGCCAGTCGAATCCGACCTACTTCGTCGATTTCGACAACCGCCGCATGGTGCTGCGCAAGAAGCCCGACGGCGATGTGCTGCCTTCGGCCCATGCGGTGGACCGCGAATACCGGGTCATGCGGGCGCTGGCCGACACCGCCTTGCCGGTGCCGCCGACAGTGCTCTACCACCCCGAGTCCGACGTGATCGGCACCCCGTTCTACCTGATGGAGCGGGTCGAGGGGCGCGTGTTCGCTGACAACGCCTTGCCGGACATGGCGCCGGACGGGCGGCGGGCGATCTACCTGGCGATGGCCGAGACCCTGGCGCAACTGCACCGGATCGACTGGCGGGCCGCCGGCCTGGAAGGCTTTGGCAAGCCGGGGCAGTTCTTCCAGCGCCAGTTGCGCCGCTGGACGCAGCAGTGGGCGTTGTCGAAAACCCGCGAAAACCCGGCCATCGATGCGCTGCTGGTCTGGCTCGCCGACCACCTGCCGGACGACGACCGCACCACGCTCACCCACGGTGATTTCAAGCTCAACAACCTGATGTTCCACCCGACGGAACCGCGCGTGGTGGCGGTGCTCGACTGGGAACTCTCCACCCTCGGCCACCCCCTGGCCGACGTGGCGTTCAACACCGTGGCCTGGCGCACCCTGCCCAGCGAATTCGGTGGCATCCGTGGCCTGGACCTGGCGAGCCTGGGCATCCCGGATGAACACGACTACCTGGCGCACTACTACCGCACGGTGGGGCACGACGGGCAGGCCGAGCCGTTCCACTGGGCGTTTGCGTTCATGCGTTGGGCGGTCATTTTCGAAGGCATTGCCGCGCGCGCCCATCGCGGCAATGCCGTGGCCGATGACGCCGCAGCCGTGGGCGCACTCAGCCTGGCCATGGCCCAACGCGGCCTCGAAGCGATCGACACCCCCGTTCCCCATTTTTGAACCGGAGCCTCCCCTTGGACTTTCAGTATTCCGAAGACAACCTGCAGATGCAGCGCACCCTGCGCCAGTTCATGGACCGCCATGTGCTGCCCCAGAACCGCGAATGGCAACGCCTGGCCGACAGCGGGGTCTATCCCTCGGCGGTGGTCGAGCCGCTGAAGGCGCTCGCGAAAGAGGCAGGCCTGTGGAACCTGTTCCTGCCCGGCCTGCGCGACGACGAACCGGGCACGCGCCTGTCCAACATGGCATACGCGCCGCTGGCCGAGATCATGGGCCGCATTCCCTGGGCCTCGGAGGTGTTCAATTGCAACGCGCCCGACACCGGCAACATGGAGATGCTGCACCTGTGCGCCACGCCCGATCAGCGTGAGCGCTGGCTCGATCCCCTGCTGTCGGGCGAGATCCGTTCCTGCTTCTCGATGACCGAGCCCGACGTGGCTTCTTCGGACGCCACCAACATCCAGACCACGATCCGGCGCGAAGGCGACGAGTACGTGATCAACGGCCGCAAGTGGTTCAGCACCGGCGCCCTGCACCCGCTGTGCCGATTCACGATCGTCATGGGGGTGTCGGACGAGAGCCCCGACGCACCGGCCCACCAGCGGCACTCGATGGTGATCGTGCCCATCGGCACGCCGGGCTTCGAGATCGTGCGCAACGTGGCCATCATGCACCACCACACGCCGGAAGGGCATTGCGAAGTGACCTTCAACAACGTGCGCGTGCCGGTGTCCCACCGGCTGGGCGAGGAGGGCGCCGGCTTCGCGCTGGCGCAGGCCCGGCTGGGGCCGGGGCGGGTGCACCACTGCATGCGTTCGATCGGCCAGTGCGAACTGGCGATGGAACTGATGTGCGAACGCGCGCTGACCCGCAAGGCCTTTGGCAAACACCTGAGTGACTACGCCAACGTGCAGGACTGGATCGCGCATTCGCGGGTCGAGATCGATCAGGCGCGGCTGCTGGTGTTGCGCGCGGCCTGGCTGATGGACACGCACGGCAACAAGGCCGCGCGCATCGACGTGTCGGCCATCAAGCTGGTCGCGGCGCTGCTGCAGACCCGCGTGCTCGACCGCGCCATGCAGGTGTTCGGTGCCATGGGCATCACGCCCGACACACCGCTGTCCTTCCTGTGGACCTGGGGCCGGGCGATGCGCTTCTTCGACGGGCCGGACGAGGTGCACCTGCGCGCCATCGCACGCCATGAGCTGGGCCGTGCGCGCGAGAGCCTGGGGTCGACGGCGGCGTACTACAACCTGGCTTGAGGAGAGCGCAATGGCGTATCCGGACAAGGACACCCGCGGCGAAGCGAGCCTGCTGTACTGGCGCGAAGGCGCGGTGGCACGGCTGCATTTCAACCGCCCGACGGCGCTCAACGCCATCGATGAACCCATGGCCAGGGGCTTCCTGGCAGCCTGTGAGGCCGTGGCGGCCGACCCGCTGGTGCGGGCCGTGCACATCACCGCCGAAGGCAAGGCCTTCATGGCCGGCGGCGATCTGGCCGCCATGCGCAGCGATCCGGTGCCGGTGGCCCAGGCGCTGATCGCGGGCATGCACGGCGGCCTGCGTCTGCTGGCAGACCTGCGGGCACCGGTGGTGGCGAGCGTGCAGGGCGCGGTGTTCGGCGGCGGTCTGGGCCTGATGCTGGGCTGCGACCTCGTGATCGCCGCCGAAGGCACCCGCTTCGGCATCGCCTATCCCCTGATCGGCGCCAGCAGCGACTGCTCGACCTCCTGGGGCCTGGTGCAACTGCTGGGCCTGCGCAAGGCGATGGAACTGGCCCTGCTGGCCGACGTGATCGACGCGCCCGAGGCCCTGCGCCTGGGGCTGGTGAACCGGGTGGTGCCCGCTGCGGACCTGCAGGCCGAGGGCGAGCGCCTGGTGCAGCGGCTGGCTCAAGGGCCGACGCAGGCGCTGGGCCAGCTCAAGCGCCTGCTGCGCGCCGCCACGCACAACGATCTCGGGACCCAGCTCGACGCCGAGGCAGCGGCTTTCCTGTCCTGCGCCCGCACGGCCGATTTCGCGGAGGGCGTGGGCGCCTTCCTGGACAAACGCGCACCGACTTTCAACGGCCACTGAACAGCGCCGTCTTGTGAACCTGGAGAACTGAAGCCATGAAAACCCGAATCACCGAACTGCTGGGCATCCGTTACCCCATCATCCAGGGCGGTATGCAGTGGGTCGGCACGGCCGAGCTGGCTTCCGCCGTGTCCAACGCGGGCGGCCTGGGCGTGCTCACGGCGCTGACCCAGCCCGACCCGCAGGCGCTGGCGCGCGAGATCGACCGCTGCCGCGGCATGACCGACCAGCCGTTCGGCGTCAACCTGACCATCCTGCCGTCGGTCAAGCCGCCGCCGTACGCCGAGTACCTGGACGTGGTGATCGAACGCGGCGTGAAGGTGGTCGAGACGGCGGGCAACAGCCCGAAGGCGTTCATCGAGAAGCTCAAGCGCCATGGGGTGCGCATCGTGCACAAATGCACCAGCGTGCGCCACGCGCTGTCGGCGGAGCGCAATGGCGTGGATGCGGTGAGCATCGACGGCTTCGAGTGTGCCGGCCATCCGGGCGAGGACGATGTGGCGGGGCTGGTGCTGATCCCGCTGGCCACGCGCGCCTTGCGAATTCCGGTGGTGGCGTCGGGCGGCATCGCCGACGGCCGTGGCATGGCCGCGGCCATGGCCCTGGGCGCCGAGGGCGTCAACATGGGTACGCGCTTCTGCGCCACGCAGGAGGCACCGATCCACGAGCGGATCAAGCAGGCGCTGGTCGGTGCCAGCGAACGCGACACCCAGCTGATCTTCCGCACCCTGCACAACACAGGCCGCGTGTTGAAGAACGCGGTGTCGGACGAGGTGGTGGCCACCGAACGGCGACCCGGCGGCTGCGAGTTCAGCGACATCCAGCCGCTGGTGGCGGGCGCCCGGGGGCGCCAGGCGCTGAGCAGCGGCGAAGTGGATGCCGGTCTGGTCTGGGCCGGTCAGGTGGTGGGCCTGATCGACGACATACCGAGCTGTGCCGACCTGTTGCAGCGCATGGTCGCCGAATGCCGCGCCAGCCTGGCGCAGGCCCTGGCGGCTTGCGGCGAAGACACGCGCACCGGGCGGCCGGTGGTCTGTGCGCAATGAGGGAGCGGCATCCATGAAGACACGACTGGAAACCCATTTTCACGACCGCGTCGTGCGCTGTTTTGCGCAGCGCCCGGGCGATGTGAACCAGATGTGGCGCGCGGCGGCGCGCCTGCAGCTGCAGGCCGAGGCCGTGGTCTGCGGTGGGCGGCGCCTCGACTGGGCCGAGCTGGAAACGCAGGTGATGCGGGCGGCCGCGGGCCTGATCGCCCTGGGCGTGTCGCCCGGCGACCGGGTGGCCTTGCTGCTGGGCAATGACGTGGAGTTCGTGGTGTCGGCGCTGGCGGTGCAGGCCGCCGGTGCGGTGCTGGTGCCGCTGAGCATCCGTGACCAGACTCCGGGCCTGGCCTATATCCTTGCGCATTGCGGCGCCTCGGTGCTGATTTCGGAGGCGGCGTTGCGCGACCGCTGGCCGGCACCGGCCGACACGCCGGCGTTGAAGCACCGGGTGCTGGTCGGCGCACCGGCGGACGAGGCGCAGTCGTTCGAACGGCTGCTGCTGTCGCACGAGCCGCTGTCGGCATGCGTGCCCGTGGAGGAAGACGGCGTCGCGATCATCATGTACACCTCGGGCACCACGGGATTTCCCAAGGGCGCGATGCTCACGCACCTGAACATCGTGCACTCGGTGCTTCACTACGCCCAGGCGCTGTCGCTGCCGACCGGCGTGCGCGGCGCGGTGGTGGTGCCGCTGAGCCATGTCACGGGGCTGGTCGGCCTGATGATGGTCACGCTGGGCCTGGGGGGCACCCTGCTCATCCAGCCGGCCTTCAAGGCGGCGGACTTCCTGCGTTTCGCTGCGAGCGAGCGCATGGGGTTCACGATCATGGTGCCGGCGATGTACAACCTCTGCCTGCTGCAGGACGACTTCGCGTCGCACGACCTGTCCGCCTGGCAGGTGGGGGGCTACGGCGGTGCGCCCATGCCGCCGGCTGCCATCGACAGGCTGGCGCGGCTGCTGCCGGCGCTGCGCCTGTCGAACTGCTATGGCGCCACCGAAACCGCATCGCCGGCGACCATCATGCCGCCCCAGCTCACCCGCGACCATCTCGACAGCGTGGGCCTGCCGCTGCCGTGTGCCGAGGTCGCGGTGATGGACGAGCAGGGCGTCGAACTGCCGCGTGGCGAGGTGGGGGAACTCTGGCTCAAGGGGCCGATGGTGGTCAAGGGTTATTGGGACAACCCGGCTGCGACCGCCGAGAACTTCCTGGGTGGCTTCTGGCGCAGCGGCGACATCGGCAGCGTGGACGCCGAGGGGTTCGTGCGCGTGCTCGATCGCCGCAAGGACATGCTCAACCGCGGTGGTTACAAGATCTTCAGCGTCGAGGTGGAAAACACCCTGTGCCAGCACCCCGACGTGATGGAGGCGGCCGTGGTGGCGAAGTCCTGTCCGGTGCTGGGCGAGCGGGTGCATGTGTTCGTCTCGGCGCGCGAAGGCCGTTCGCTGGACGCGGCGGCCTTGCGCGCGTTCTGCGCCGAACGCCTGTCCGACTACAAGGTGCCCGAGAGCTACACCCTGTGTGCCGATCCCTTGCCCCGCAACGCCAACGGCAAGCTGCTCAAGCGCGAACTGCGCGAACGCCTGCTGGCCGAGGTCGAGCGCGCCCAGGCGGCGCAGGAGGCCCGCGCATGAACGGCGTTGACGAACCCGTTCGGGTCGAGCGGCCACAGGCCGGGCTGTGTGTGCTGCGCCTGAACCGGCCGGGCCGGCTCAATGCGATGGACGTGCCGGCGCTGCAGCATTTCCACCGGGTGCTGGACGAGGTGCTGGGTGACCGCAGCGTGCGGGTCATCGTGCTGGCGGCCGAAGGCCCGGGATTCTGCGCCGGCCTGGATCTCAAATCGGTGCTGGACGACGACGGCAGCTCGCGCCTCGACGTCGGCAGTGGCTACGAGTTGCAGCTGTGTTTTGCGGGCCTGATCCAGCGGCTGCGCGCCACCGACGCCACGGTGATCGCCGCCGTGCAGGGCGTGGCGGTCGGCGCCGGCATGGCGCTCACGCTGGCGGCCGACATCCGCATCGCCTCGACCCAGGCCGCGTTTCACGTGGGCGCCGTGCGCATCGGCATCACCGCCGGCGAGTGCGGCATCAGCTACCACCTGCCCCGGCTGATCGGCGCTTCGCGGGCGTTTGAGCTGATGCTCACCGGGCGCCCGGTGTCGGCCGGTGAGGCGCTGCAGATTGGTCTGGTGGCCGACGTGGTGGCGCCAGACGACCTGCACGCCCGTGTCATCACCTGCGCGCAAGCGGTGCTGGCCAACAGCCCCTACGCCACGGCCCACACCAAGCGCCTGATGTGGAGCAACCTCGATGCAGGCAGCCTCGACGCCGCCATCGAGCTGGAAAACCACACCCAGGTCCTCGGGCTGATGACCCAGGACTTCGCCGAGGCCGCCAAGGCCTTTGTCGAGAAGCGAAAACCGGTCTTCACCGGGCGCTGATTCCCCCGGGGCCACCGCGCCGAGGTGGCCACCTCCGGCAGGGCCGTCGTCAGCCGTCCGGATTTCGTCGGATTGGACGATGCCAGCCACGCGGGTGCGCGCCACCATCTGTCTGTCCCGCCGCTGGGTGCGGGAAGCAGGAGCAGGCAGATGGCGGGACCCTTGGCGGGATTGAAGGTGATCGAAATGGCGGGCATCGGCCCGGGGCCTTTCTGCGCCATGGTGCTGTCCGACCTGGGGGCCGACGTGGTGCGCATCGTGCGCCCCGGAACGCCGCTGGATCCGAACGACGTGCTGGCCCGCGGCCGCACGGTCCTGGCGCTGGATCTGCGCCGCCCGGACGCGGTGGACGAGGTGCTGGCCCTGGTGGCGCAGGCCGATGTGCTGATCGAGGGCTTTCGCCCCGGCGTCATGGAACGCCTGGGCTTGGGGCCATCGGTCTGCATGGCGCGCCAGCCGAGGCTGGTCTACGGTCGCATGACCGGCTGGGGGCAACACGGCCCGCTGTCGCACGCGGCCGGCCACGACATCAACTACATCGCCATCTCGGGCGCCCTGCATGCCGTGGGCCGGTCCGGTGATTCCCCGCTGCCGCCCCTGAACTATGTGGGCGATTTCGGTGGCGGGGCGATGCTGCTGGCGGTCGGCATTCTCAGCGCGCTCCATGAGACCGCCCGGTCGGGACAGGGGCAGGTGGTGGACGCCGCCATGACCGATGGCGCGGCCCTGATGTCGGCCATGATGTACGGCATGAAGGCGGCGGGCCAGTGGAGCAACCAGCGGGGTGAAAACCTGCTCGACGGCGGCGCCTTTTTCTACGACACCTATGCCTGCGCCGATGGGCGCTACGTGGCGGTGGGCGCCATCGAACCCCAGTTCTATGCCCTGCTGCGCGAGCGCTGCTGCATTGCCGACGATCCGGCATTCGACCCGCAGATGGACCCGAGCAGCTGGCCGCTGCTCAAGCTGCGTCTGGCCGAGGTGTTTCGCACCCGCACGCGCGATGCCTGGTGCGCGTTGCTGGAAGGCTGTGACGCCTGTTTCGCGCCCGTGCTGGACTGGGACGAGGCGCCGACGCACCCGCACAACCGCGCGCGCCAGACCTTCGTCGAACTCGACGGCGTGGTCCAGCCCGCACCCGCCCCCCGTTTCCAGCGCACGCCCGCGGCCGTGCCCCGCAGCAGCGTGATCGCCACGATCGACGCGGTACGCCGCCGCTGGCAGGCGGGGGCGGGCGCGGAATCCGCGACCGTTCCTGCCACCCATCCCGTGGCCTGATCCGCCCATCTGCGCCGAACCCTTCCATGGCTCTGAACTTTGCACGCTCCTGGAGCGACCCCGATCTCGACCAGTACCGCGACACCGTGGTGCGCTTCATCGAAAACGAAATGCTGCCCGGCGACGAGGCGGCGCGCCAGCGTGGCCACGTGGGGCATGAGCTGTGGCGCAAGGCCGGCGAAACCGGCTTGCTCTGCACCGACCTGCCCGAACAGTGGGGCGGTGCCGGCGGTGATTTCCGCCATGAAGCGGTGTTCTACGAAGAAATGGCGCGCCGCAGTCTCAACGGCATGAACGCGTCGGTGCACACCATCGTGGCGCACTACCTGCTCAACCACGGCACCGACGAACAGCGCCGCCGCTACCTGCCGCGGCTGGTGAGTGGTGAGTGTGTCGGCGCCATCGCCATGACCGAGCCGGGTGCCGGCTCCGACCTGCAGGGCATCCGAACCCGCGCCGAACGCTCGGGCGATGGCTACCGCATCAACGGCTCCAAGACCTTCATCTCCAACGGCTATCTGGCCGGTCTGGTGCTGGTGGTCGCCAAGACCGATCCCACCCTGGGCGCGCGGGGCACGTCGATCTTCATCGTCGAGACGGCCGACTGCCCCGGCTACCGCGTGGGGCGGGTGCTCGACAAGATGGGCCTCAAGGCGCAGGACACCTCCGAGCTGTTCTTCGATGACGTGCAGGTGCCTGCGGACCAGTTGCTGGGCGGCCGCGAAGGCCAGGGCTTCTTCCAGCTCATGGCCGATCTGCCCTACGAGCGCCTGATCATCGGCGTGACCGCGCTGGCGGCCATGGAAGGCGCCTACGAGGCCACGCTGGCCTATGTGCGCGATCGCCAGGCCTTTGGTCAGGCCGTGGCCAATTTCCAGAACACCCGCTTCAAGCTGGCCGAGATCGCGACCGAGATCCGCGTGGGCCGCGCCTTCATCGACCGTTGTGTCGAAGACCTGGTGGCAGGCCGGCTCGACACCGCAACCGCCTCCATGGCCAAGCTCTGGGGCTCGGAAGCGCAGGGGCGGGTGGTCGATGCCTGCGTGCAACTGTTTGGCGGCTATGGCTACATGAACGAGTACCTGGTGGCGCGGCTGTATACCGACGCACGCATCCAGCGCATCTACGGCGGCACCAGCGAAATCATGAAGGAAGTGATCGCCCGTGCGCTTTGAACGGGCCCATTACCCAGGAGACCAGCATGCCTGATGGCGACGTGCTTCAGATCGAGGAGGCGGGCGGCATCGCCCGCGTCACGCTCAACCGGCCCCAGCGCCTCAACGCGCTCAACCCCGCGCTGGCCACGGCGCTGCGCGACCACTTCCAGGGCCTGCAGCGCCGCCTCGATCTGCGCGTGGTGATCCTGCAAGCGGCGGGTGCGCAGTTCTGCGCCGGGCTCGACCTCAAGGAGCAGGCCCCTGGCGATGCCCTGGGCGCCGAAGCCATGATGGCCGTGCAGCACAGCATCCGCGACATCATGATCGCCATGCGCCGCTGTCCGCAGCCGGTGATCGGCGTGATCCAGGGCGCGGCCAGCGGTGGGGGCTTTGCCCTGGCGCTGGCGTGCGACGTGCGGCTGGCCACGCCCGACGCGCGCATGAACGCCTCGTTCATCCGCATCGGCCTCACCGGTTGCGACATGGGTGTGAGCTATTTTCTGCCTCGCATGGTGGGCAGTTCGGTGGCCGCCGAATATCTGCTGACGGGCCGCTTCATGACCGCGCAACGCGCGCTCGCCCTGGGCCTGTTCAGCCAGGTGGGCGCGCTGGACGCGATGCAGGCCGAGGCGCAGGCGCTGGCCGACGACATGCTGCGCTGCACCCCGCTGGGTCTGCGCCTGACCAAGGAAGGCCTGGGCCATGCCATCGACGCGGGCGGGCTGGAGGCCGTGATCGCCATGGAAGACCGCCAGCAGGTGCTGTGCACCCAGAGCGGCGATTTCCACGAAGGCATGGCCGCGTTCCTTGAAAAGCGGGAGCCCCGGTACCGCAACGTCTGATGACCACAACGAAGACAACACCATGACCCTTGATGACCTGATCTACAAACCCGGCCTCCTGAATGGCGAACGCATCCTGGTCACCGGTGGCGGCACCGGTCTGGGCCGGGTCATGAGCGAAGCCCTGCTCATGCTCGGCGCCACGGTCTACATCTGTGGCCGGCGCGGCCCGGTGGTCGAACAGACCGCGCAGGAACTCATGGCCGCGCATGGCGGGCGCGTCGTGCCGCTGGTCTGCGACATCCGCGACGACGCCAGCATCCTCGGCCTGCTCGACACCATCTGGGCCGATGGCGGTGCCCTCACCGGCCTGATCAACAACGCCGCCGGCAACTTTGTCAGCCGCACCGAAGACCTCTCGCCGCGCGCCTTCGACGCCATCGCCAACATCGTGTTCCGCGGCAGCTTCTACATGACGCTGGAATGCGGCAAGCGCTGGCTGGCCGAGGGGCGCAAGGCCTCGGTGATCTCCATCCTGACCACCTGGGTCTGGAACGGCTCACCCTTCACGGTGCCATCGGCCATGTCCAAGGCCGGTCTGCACGCCATGACCCAGTCGCTGGCGGTCGAGTGGAGCGGTCGAGGCATCCGCTTCAACGCCATCGCACCGGGCCTGTTCCCGACCGAGGGCATGAGCGCACGGCTGAACCCCCAGGGCGGTGAGCACCAGGTCGAGGGCAACCCCATGGGGCGCAACGGCCGCATGCCCGAACTGGCCAACCTCGCCGTGTTCCTCATGGGGCCGGGCGCCGAGTACATCAACGGCCAGACCATCGCCATCGACGGTGCGCAGTTCCAGGCCACCGGGGGCAATTTCGCCAGTCTGGCGGCGTGGACCGATGCCGACTGGCAGCGCGCGCGCCAGAACATCCAGCGCCGCAACGCTGCCGACCGCGAGCGGCGCAGCGCCTGAGCGCCGCCCTCAGTTCAGCAGGCCGAGGCGGCGGGCGATGGCCACCGCCTGCGTGCGGCTGTGGGCGCCGAGCTTCATGTTGATGTTGCGCAGGTGGGTGCGCACCGTGCTGTCCGAGACATAGAGCTTCTCGGCCATGGCGTTGTTGGAGTAGCCCTCCACCAGCAACTGCAGCACACGCAGTTCCTTGCGCGTGAGCGGTTCCAGCACGCCGCCGGGCAGGTCTCCGGGCAGTTCGGTCTCGGCCGGCAGGGGGCCGAAAGCCTGCAGCAGCCGCTGCAGGTAGTCCCCCAGGAGCGGGTCGCGCGACTGGCCGCTGTCGTGCAGGGCCTGGTAGCGTTGCACCAGGACGCCCACGGCCGGCCCTTCGTCCAGCACCAGCCGCATGAACCCCTCCTGGCTGGCGAACTGCAGGGCCACCCCGACCTGCGCCACCGCCGCCGGCGTGTCGCCGGAGCGCTGCAGGGCCAGCGCGCGCAGCAGGCGCAGCACCAGCAGGCGGCGCTGCCGGTCGGCCCGGCTGGCGGTCTCGATCTGCGCATCGAGCAAGGGCAGGCTGGTCGCCGCATCGCCGTGGGCGACGTGCCAGCGCAGCCGCGCCAGTGCCATGTATTCGATGTCGTGCGCGAGCAGGCGCTGTTGCTGCTCGCGCGCCCACAGGGTCGGGTCGTCCGCCCGCACCAGTTCGTCGTGGGCCGCCGAGGCGTGCCCCTGCAGCATCAGCAGGCGCGCGCGCTCCAGCTTGGCCGCGGCCACCACGCGCGGCAGCTTGCGCTGGTTGCCCAGGTATTCCAGTTCGGTCAGCGCATGGGAGGCAACGTCCACGTCGCCATGGATGTAGGCGATGCGCGAGCGCATGGCATGGCTCAGGATCATGTGGTCTGGCAGTCCCACGTCGCGCGCCAGCGGCAGATAGACATTGAGCAGGTGATCGGCCTGCGCGAGCTGGTTGGCTTCGTAGAGCGCGCTGGTGTAGAGCACGCCGGCCCAGGCGTTGCCATGGGTGTGGTGGTAGTTGACCGCGTGGGTCGCGTCGACCGCCAGCCGGAACCGCGCCGTGGCCTGGCGCAGCCGGCCTTGCTGCAGGTCGACCAGGCCTTCGGTGGACTCGGTGTACATCCGGTTGAAGGTGCTGCCACCGTCCTGCTCGCGCCGCGCCGCGTCGAGCAGGTGCAGCGCTTCGCGCGGATCGCCCGCGACCGAGCTGATGTAGGCCATCGCGTTGAGCAGGGTGCTGTCGGCGAAATGGTTGCCGGTCGGCAGCCGCTGGAGCGAGGCGCGACCGGCGATCAGAGCTTCGTCGTTGCGGTCCTGCATCGCCATCAGCATCGGCCGCATGCCGTCGGCGTGGGCGCGCAGCAAGGGGTCTTCGCTGCGATCGACGCCGCTGCGCTCCAGCAGCTCCATGGCTTCCCAGGGGCCGCGCGTGAAGCAGGCCGCCCACACCGCGATCATCTGCAGCCGCAAGTGCCCGCGCAGTTGTGCGGCGGGCAGTGTATGGAACCAGCGTGCCAGCAGGCGCATGCGGCCCTGTTCCAGGAAGTCCTCGGCGTTGGCATCGAGCAGTTCCATAGCGTGCGGGAAGTCGCCGCCTTCGATAGCGTGGTCGATGGCCGGCACCGGCCGCTCGCGCGACTCGTACCAGCCCGAAGCCGCCAGGTGCAGCCGCGCCACCTCGTCGGGGCGCTCGCGTTCGAGCTGCGCGCGCAGGTAGCCGGCGAACAGGCTGTGGTAGCGCCAGGTGCGCTGTTCGCCCGCCACCGGCGTGAGAAAAAGGTGGTCGGCGTCGAGCTGTTCCAGCAGGGTGGCGCAGTCGGTGCGCGGATTGAGCGCGGCGCAGACCGAGGCATCGAGCTGCCGCAGCAGGCTGGTGCGCAGCAGGAACTGGCGGATCGGTGCTGGCTGGCGCGCCAGCACCTCTTCGGCCAGGTAGTCGGCCACGGCGCGGTCGGAGCCCGAGAACCGCTCGACGAAATCCGCCACGTTCTCGTGGCGGTCCAGGGCCATCGACGCGAGCCACAGCGCCGCGATCCAGCCTTCGGTCTTCTGGTGCAGGCGGAACAGCTGGTCCGGGTTGAGCGCCTGCGCACGGCGCTGGTCGAAGAACGCGGTCGTGTCTTCCAGGCTGAAGCGCAGCCGGTCGGCCTCGATCTCCGTCAACTGGCCGCGCACCCGCAGCCGTGCCAGCCCGAGCATGGGCAGGTTGCGCGAACCGATGAACAGGCGCCCGCGGCGCGGCAGGTGTTCCGCGATCTCACGCACCAGACCCAGCACGGCGGCCTCGTGCACGGATTCGAATTCGTCCAGGAACAGTGCGAACGGGCTGTCGGCCTGCGCCAGCGCCTGCACCGCGTCGCGGCCAGCATCGGCGTCGTTCAGCCCCAGGCGGTGGACGGCTTCGTCGAGCGCGCTGAGAAAGCGCGAGGTGTCGTTGTCGGCGCGGTCCAGCGTGAGCCAGACCGTGGGCACGCCCTCGCGTTCCAGGCGCTCGCGGGCCTGCACCAGGGCGGTGGTCTTGCCGAATCCCGCCGGTGCGCGCACCAGCACCAACTGGCCCATGCCGTTGCACAGGGCATTGCACAGTTCTGCGCGGGTGACTTGCGACGCGACCGGCGCAGGGGCCTGGAACTTCGTCTCCAGCGCCACGGTGTTGCGCGCACGGAGTGGGGCAGAGGTGCTGTTGACAGGCTCGGGAGCAGACATGGGGCGCATTCTGCGCCGGACCCGCGACGAATCCCCTGGGGTGGCTGTCACCGGTATGTCACCCAGGACGGTCGGTGGTTTTCCGGCAGCCTGCTGGCACGGGGCGTGCGGTTGAACGCCGCCGCTGCGTGGCCGTTTTCGTCGCTTCGGACGATGTGCCCACAGGGTGCGCTTCCTAGACTGGCTTTCGATTCGGCATGGTGCCGAAGAGCGGGAGTTGCCCTGTGTTTCAAGGCCAAAGTGTGTGGGTGCGTGCGCTGGACGAAGCCGGCGTGTACGAGCTGTGTTTCGATCGCCAGGGCGATGCGATCAACAAGTTCGATGACCGCACCGTCGAGGAATTGCGCCAGGCGGTGAACGCGCTGGCCGGTGTGGCGGACCTGCGCGGTGTGCTGATCAGCAGCGCCAAGGAGGTGTTCATCGTCGGCGCGGACATCACCGAGTTCGGTGCCAAGTTCAGCCAGCCGGCCGAGGCGATCAGCGCCGGTGTGGCGCACAGCAACACGGTTTTCGTGGCGCTGGAAGACCTGCCGGTGCCCACGGTCGTGGCCATCAATGGTTTCGCCCTGGGTGGCGGCCTGGAGCTGGCGGTGTCGGGTTCGCTGCGCGTGATGTCGAGCGCGGCGCAGGTGGGGGTACCCGAGGTCAGGCTCGGCCTGTTCCCTGGTTTTGGCGGTACCGTGCGACTGTCGCGCCTGGCCGGTCCGGCGGCCGCCTGCGAATGGGTCACCACCGGGCGGCCACAGACCGCACCCGCCGCGCTGGCCTGTGGCGTGGTGGACGAGGTGGTGGCGCCCGAGGCGCTGCGCGAATCCGCGCTCGGCCTGCTGCGCCGTGCCATCGCGGGCGAGGTGGACTGGGCCGCGCGACAACAGCGCAAGCGCGACCCGGTGCCCCTGTCGGCAGCGGAGCGGACGGCCGTGTTTGAAGCTGCCGTGGCCGCGACCGAGCCGCTCAGTGCCCGCCACCAGCCCGCCGCGCAGCGCGCGGTCGAGATGATGGCCGAGGCGGCAGCGCTCGACCGGGCCGGCGCGCTGGCGCTGGAAGCGCGGGTGTTCGGTGAGGTGGCGTGCACGCAGGCGGCGCGTTCGCTGGTGCAGGCCTTCGTGAACGACCAGGCGCTCAAGAAGCTGTTCAAACGCCATGCCCAAGCCGCCACGCCGGTGCGGCGCGCCGCCGTGCTCGGCGCCGGCATCATGGGGGGCGGCATTGCCTACACGAGTGCCTTGCGCGGCGTGCCGGTGCGCATGAAGGACATCCAGCCGTCCGCGCTGGAACTGGGCATGGGCGAGGCCACCAAACAGCTGGCTCGCGGGGTGAAAAACGGCAAACTCAGCCAGGAGCGCGCCAACGGCGTGCTGGCCGCGATCACGCCGCAGCTCGACAGCGCGGGTTTTGACCAGGTCGATGGCGTGATCGAAGCCATCGTCGAAAACCTGGGGATCAAGCAGAAGGTGCTGGCCGAGCTGGAGGGCCAGCTCGCACCCGGCACCCTGATCGCGTCCAACACCTCCAGCCTGCGCATCGACGACATTGCCCAGCCACTGCAGCGCCCTGAGAATTTTGTCGGCATGCACTTCTTCAACCCGGTGCCCATGATGCCGCTGGTCGAGGTGATCCGCGGCAGCCGCACCAGCGATGCCGCTGTTTCCACCGCCGTGGCTTATGCCGTGGCCATGGGCAAGACGCCCATCGTCGTGAAGGACTGTCCGGGTTTTCTGGTCAACCGGGTGCTCACCGCCTACATGCGCGGCTTTTTGCAGCTCGTGGCCGACGGTGCGGACTTCTTGCAGGTCGACCGTGTCATGGAAGCGTTCGGCTGGCCCATGGGGCCGGCCTATCTCGAAGACGTGGTCGGCATGGACACCGGCAGCCCTGTGAGCGACGTGATCTCGGCCGGCTACCCGGAGCGCATGCCGCGCCTGGAGCGCGATGCGCTGCGCCTCATGGCCAGCGAAGGGCGTTACGGCCAGAAAAACGGCATCGGTTTCTACCGCTACGAAGCGGACGCCCAGGGCAAGCCGCGCCGCTCGATCGCGCCCGACACCCCCGCCTTGCTGGCGCGCCTGCAGCCCGACAGACCGCGGGCCTTCAGCGATGCCGAGATCGTCGACCGCATGATGCTGCCCATGATCGTCGAGGCCGCGCACGCGCTGGAAGACGGCGTGGTCGGCAGCCCGGCCGAACTCGACATGGCGATGCAGCTCGGCCTGGGCTTTCCGGCCTACGCGGGCGGGCCGTTGCAATACGCCGACTGGCTGGGGCTGCCCGAGGTGGTTGCGCGCTGCGATCGCCTCGCCCCCGAACTGGGCGCTGCCCTGCAACCCACGGCGCGCATGCGCGCCATGGCGGCGACCGGCACCGCCTATTACCCCCACCGATCTGCCTGAACCTCTCTGGAGCCCATTCCATGCAACTCAACCACGACATTGCCGCCGTCATCACGGGCGGCGCCTCCGGCCTGGGAGCCGCTACCGCACGCCGCCTCGCGGCCCAAGGCGTCAAGGTCGCCCTGTTTGACCTCAACAGCGAACAGGGCGAAGCGCTGGCCCAGGAACTGGGCGGCGTTTTCTGCCGTGTCGACGTGACCGATGAGGAACAGGTCGACGCCGGTTTCGCGAAGGCCCGCGCGGTCCATGGCCAGGAGCGCATCCTCGTCAACTGCGCCGGCACCGGTAACGCCATCAAGACCGCCAGCCGCGACAAGAGCAGCGGCGAGATCCGCCATTTCCCGCTGGCCAACTTCGACCGCATCATCCAGATCAACCTGGTCGGCAGCTTCCGCTGCATCGCCAAATCGGCGGCCGGCATGCTCACATTGGAGCCGCTGGCCGACGGCGAGCGCGGCGCCATCGTCAATACCGCTTCGGTGGCCGCGCAGGACGGCCAGATGGGGCAGGCGAGCTATGCGGCCAGCAAGGCCGGCGTGGTCGGCATGACCCTGCCCATCGCCCGCGACCTCATGGGCGATGGCATCCGGGTCAACACCATCCTGCCCGGCATCTTCAACACCCCGCTGCTGCAGGCAGCGCCGGACAACGTCAAGGCGGCGCTTGCGGCGTCGGTGCCGTTCCCCAAGCGCCTGGGTGATCCGCTGGAATACGCCCACGCGGCCGAGTTCCTGATCACCAACGAATACATGAACGGGGAGTCCATCCGCCTTGACGGGGCGATCCGGATGGCACCCCGGTGATCAGATGCCCTCCGCCCCACGATGGGGCGGAGGTTCGCGCAGGCCCGGCATGTCCTCGCATGCCGTCGGGCACCGGCCCGGTCGGCCATGCCCGCGCATGGCTCAGCGCAGCACGCCGGCGAAGTAGGCCGACAGTTCGTCGAAGCCGTCCAGCGGCAGCACGTTGGCCACGTACTGGTCGGGGCGCACGACGATGAGGCAGCCGCGTGTGCGGTCGATGCCGCGCAGGGCGTAGATGTCGCCCGCACCCTTGTGGTCGGTGCAGAAGATCTTTTCGTGGTCCTGCAGGCCGAGCTTGCCGGTCTTCGGTTTGAGCAGCGCCGGCATCTGCCCGTAGTCGAGCTGGTCGAAGGTGGGCTGGAAGACGGCGCGCACATCGATGATGGCGTCGATGTCTTCACCCGGGCGGGTGTGCTTCACCACCGGTGAGGCCGGGTGATTCGCCAGCCAGTCGGCGAGGCGGGCCATCGGCGCACCGGGCTGGCCCTGGTCGCCCTGGCCGGCGAAGGCGTAGAGGCGCCAGCGCGCGTCGGCCTCGGCCGCGTGGCCGAGCTGCATCTGCTTGGCGTCCGACAGGCGCACCACGGGCGCCGAATGGAAGCGGCTGCCGATGGCTTCGCCGGTGGCCAGGGCCTGGTGCTTGCCTTCGGCAAACAGGGGCGACGTGTCGTACTTCACCGCCGTGCCGCCGGTGAATTCCAGGTTGGCCTTGAACTGGCGGATGATGCGCGGCTCTTCCTTGCCCTCGCGTTCGGCCTGGGTGGTGGGCGCGGACATGATGCGGGCCCATTCGTGGTCGGTGTCGACCAGGCGTTTGGCCTCGGTCAGGCGCTCCTTGCTGTAGCTGCGCAGCAGGCTGGCGTCGGCCCGGCCCTGCAGCACGTGCACCAGCTTCCAGCCCAGGTTGAAGGTGTCCTGCATGGACACGTTCATGCCCTGGCCGGCCTTGGGCGAGTGGGTGTGGCAGGCGTCACCGGCGGTGAACACGCGCGGCGCGCGGTCGGAGCCTTCGGGCACGTCGTCGAACTTGTCGGTGATGCTGTGGCCGATGTCGTAGATCGACCACCAGACGATCTCCTTCACGTCCAGCGAATAGGGTTTGATGATGCGGTTGGCCGCCGCAATCATGTCGTCCTGCGTGAACTTCTTGCTCGCGGCCTTTTCGCCTTCCTTGAGCTTGTCGAGTTCGACGTACATGCGGAACACGTAGCCGCCTTCGCGCGGCAGGATCAGCACGTTGCCTTCGTTGGCCGACGAGATCAGGCACTTCTGGCGCACATCGGGGAAGTCGGTGTTGGCCAGAATGTCCATCACACCCCAGGCCTGGTGCGCGGCATCCCCGTGCAGCACGCCGCCGATGGCCTTGCGCACGGCCGAATGGGCGCCGTCGCAACCGACCACGTAGTTGGCGCGCACCGTGCGTGTGGCGCCCCAGTTGATGCCGGTCGCGTCCTTGAGCGTGACCGTGACCGGGTGGTCGTCGGTGGTTTCGTCGATGGTCAGGCCCAGGATTTCCCAGCCGTAGTCGGGCGCCAGTCGGGAGGGCGAATTCGCCATCACTTCCAGAAACAGCTCGTGCAGCCGGGCCTGGTTGATCAGGATGTGCGGCATTTCCGAGCTGTCGTCGGCCACGTCCTGCACGCGGCCCACGCGCTGGATGTGCGCGGGGTTGGCCGGGTCGGGCATCCAGAACGCGGTCTGGTTGACCCAGTAGGTCTCGCGCTTGACCTTGTCGGCGAAACCGAAGGCCTGGAACATTTCCATGGTGCGCGTGTTGATGCCGTCGGCCTTGCCCTTGATGATGTTGGTGGGCATGCGCTCGACGATCATCGTGTCGATCTCGGGGAACTGCGCCAGTTGCGCGGCCAGGCACAGGCCGGCCGGGCCGGTGCCGGCGATCAGCACGTCCACCTTCTCGGGCAGCGGCTCGTTGACACCCCGGTTGCGCCGGTTGGGGGCCGCCTGCTTGATGTCGGGGTTGCCGCCGCGAAAACCGTCTTTGTAGAACTGCATGGGGTGTCTCCTGGGTTGATGGGCGCCCTGGCGGGCTGCCGGCGCGTGGCGCAAATAATATCTGTACATACTATTTGCCGTCAATACTGTATGTGTACTTATCAATAACTGTCGCGACCGGCGGATACGATGCGCACATGACCGATTCCCCAGAGACGCCGATGGACTCGCTCGACATGGCGGGCCACCTGATTCGCCGCCTGCACCAGCAGTCCAGCCAGGTTTTCATGCAGCGCACCCAGGCTGCGGGCTTCGACCTGACCTCGGTCCAGTTCGCGGCACTCGACGCCATCCGCGCCCAGCCGGGCACGGACCAGGCGCGTGTCGCGGAAATGATCGCCTACGACCGCGCCACCATCGGGGGCGTGATCGAGCGGCTGGAGCAGAAGGGCTGGATCCGCCGCGTGGTCAGCGAACGCGACCGCCGGGCGCGCGAGCTGTCGCTGACGCCCGAAGGCGAGCGTGTGCTGGCGGCGCTGCTGCCGGTGGTGCGGGCGCTGCAGGACGATATCCTCCCCTCACTGAAACCGGCCGACCGGGCACGCTTTCTCCAGCTCGCCCGCCAGGCGCTGCGTTCGTAAACCCATCTTTGATGGGGCTTTCCCAAGCTTCGCACCATGGACATTCCCCGCATCTTCAACGTCATGGAGAGTGCACACCGCATTCACAACCCGTTCACGCCCGACAAGTTCGCCACGCTGGGCGCGGCGCTGCGCCTGCAGCCCGGGGACCAGGTGCTGGACCTGGGCAGTGGTTCCGGCGAAATGCTCTGCACCTGGGCGCGTGACCACGGCGTTCGGGGCACCGGTGTCGACATGAGCCAGCTCTTCAGCGAACAGGCGACGCTCCGAGCCCAGGAGCTGGGTGTCGCCGACCGGGTGCGCTTCATCCACGACGATGCCGCCGGTCATGTGTCCGACCAGCAGGTCGACGTGGCCGCCTGCGTCGGCGCGACCTGGATCGCCGGCGGCGTGGCCGGCACGGTGGCGCTGCTCGCGCGCAGCCTGCGGCCCGGCGGCATCATCCTCATCGGCGAGCCTTACTGGCGCCAGCTTCCTCCGACCGAAGAGATCGCCCGGGGCTGCCTGGCCAACGCCACGACCGACTTCCTCGTGCTGCCCGAGCTGATCGGATCTTTCGGGCGGCTGGGCTGCGACGTGGTGGAGATGGTGCTGGCCAACCAGGACGGCTGGGACCGTTACGAGGCGGCCAAGTGGCTGACCATGCGCCGCTGGCTGGAAGCCCACCCGGACGACGAACTGGCGGCGGAGGTCCGCGCCAGGCTGGACACCGAGCCGGTGCGCCACGCCACGTACACCCGCGAATACCTCGGCTGGGGTGTGTTTGCGCTCATGCCGCGGGCCGGCTTCGGGGCGGCCCCGACCTGAGCCGGCCCACCGACCGGGGCCCACCGAACCTCACTGACCTTCACTGACCGGAGAACCGCCTTGAATCCTTTTTCCCTCGAAGGCCGCAAAGGGCTGGTGGTGGGCGTGGCCAACGCCCAGAGCATTGCCTGGGGCTGCGCCCAGGCGTTTCACGCGGCCGGCGCCGAACTGGCCCTGACCTGGTTCAACGACAAGGCCCGCCCGCACGTGGAGCCGCTGGCCCAGCGCGTGCAGGCGTCGATCACGCAGGCGCTCGACGTGGAGCAGCCTGGCCAGCTTGAAGCGCTGTTCGACACCATCGCCGAGCGCTGGGGCCGGCTGGACTTCGTGCTGCATTCGATCGCCTTTGCGCCCAAGGACGATCTGCACGGCCGGGTGGTGGACGCCTCGCGCGAGGGCTTTGCCCGCGCCATGGACATCTCCTGCCACTCTTTTGCGCGCATGGCCCGGCTGGCCGAGCCGCTGATGACCGGTGGCGGCAGCCTGATGACCATGAGTTACGTGGGGGCCGAAGAGGTGATTCCCCATTACGGCGTGATGGGGCCGGTCAAGGCGGCGCTGGAGGCCAGCACGCGCTACCTGGCAGCCGAGCTCGGGCCCCAGGGCATCCGGGTCAACGCGGTGTCGCCCGGCCCGCTGGCTACCCGCGCGGCGTCGGGCATTGCGCACTTCGACGAGTTGCTGGCCGACGCGGTGCGGCGCGCGCCCCTGCGCCGGCTGGTCGACCTGGACGACGTGGGCGCCCTGTGCGTGTTCCTGGCCAGCGAAGGTGGGCGCTCCATCACCGGCAGCACCCTCTACGTGGACGCGGGCTACCACATCGTCGGCTGAACGGCGCCCGGCGGCGCCGGTTCAGTGGCCGCTGTGGGCCGCCTCCGGCGCAACGAGCCCGGCGGCCTGGCGGGCCACGATCAGGCGTTTGCGCAGCGAAACCTCGTTCAGGTCCAGCTCGCCCACCAGGGCGCGCAGCGAGGCGTCGTTGATGTGGTGGGCCTGGCGCTCGGCGTACAGCGCGTCGCGTTCCACGCGCAGCGCCTGCAGGCGCAGCTCCAGCTCGACCACGTAGCGCCGCTGGCGCTGGCGCACCGCGTCGGGGGTATCGGCCTGTGCTTCCGGGGTGGTCACGTTGGCGGGCTCTTCCAGCAGGTCGATCCGTTTGCGGTAGTCCTGGGCCACGCGGCCCACGGCCTCCTGCATCTGGGCCGGCTGCTCGGCATCGGGCAGTTCGTCGGTCGGTAGCTGGATGTCGCGCAGGTGGGCGATGGCGGCCTGGCAGGCCACCAGCCGGGCCTGGCGCTCTTCGCGCACCACCAGCGGTTCCCCGGTGTGGGGCAGGCGCCGCAGCACCAGCGGCAAACCCACGCTGCCAATCACCAGGGTCAGCAAGATGGTGGCCGTGGCCAGGAACACGAGCTGGTGGCGTTCGGGAAACACGTCGCCACTGGGCATCAGCAGCGGCACCGACAGGGCACCGGCCAGGGTGACGGCGCCGCGGATGCCGGCCAGCGTGGTCACCAGCGTGAGCCAGAGCGTGGGCTGTTCGGTCAGCGTGCCATGCTGGTGGGCTTTGCGCAGGCTGCCCCGCACGCCCAGCAGCAGCCAGATCCAGCGCAGCGCCAGCAGCGCCAGCGTGATGATCAGCGCCTGGCTGGCGGGCTGCCACCAGTCGTTGCCCGCCGCTTCCAGCGTCTTGCCCAGGATGGCGGGCAACTGCAGGCCCAGCAGCAGGAAGATGGCGCCATTGAAGGCCGACTCCACCATCGTCCAGGTGCCTTCGGTCTGCATGCGCTCGACCACGAATTCGCCGCGCCGCAGGTCGGCAAAGTTGGTGGTGACGCCGGCCGCCACGGCCGCCAGGATGCCCGACACGCCGATGTGTTCGCCCAGCAGGTAGGCGGCAAAGGGCAGCAACACCATCAGCAGCACCATCTGGGTGGCGGCCACGTCGCCGACGCGGCGCGTGACGGTCTCGCGCAGCGAGGCAAAGCCCCAGCCCAGCAGCGCGCCGGCGCCCAGCCCGCCGAGTGCGATCCAGAGGAATTCCTTGGCCGCTTCGGTCCAGGAAAACAGGCCGGTGAGCGTGGCGGCCACGGCAAACTTGAGCGCCACCAGGCCCGAGGCGTCGTTCAGCAGCGACTCGCCTTCGAGCACGTGCATGGTTTGCGCCGGCATGCCCAGGTTGCGGGTGATCGCCGAGACCGCCACCGCGTCGGTGGGCGAGACCACGGCGGCCAGCGCGAAGGCCACCGTCAGCGGCATGGCCGGGATCAGCCAGTGGATCAGATAACCCAGCCCGATCACGGTGAACAGCACCAGGCCCAGGGCCAGCCGCAGGATGGGGCGGTGCAGCGCGAAGAATTCCCGCTTGGGAATGCGCCAGCCGTCGGCGAACAGCAGGGGCGGGATGAACAGCGCCAGGAAGAGTTCGGGGTCGAAGGCGATGTGCAGGCCTTTCTGGGGCCAGGACAGCGCCGCGCCCAGGGCGATCTGGATCAGGGGCAGGGGAATGGCGCGCAGGTAGCGCGCGGCGATGCCGGTCAGCGCACCGAGCAGCAGCACCAGCAGAACGATTTCAACGGTATGCATGAAGTGGGTTTGATCCCCGATCACCAACGGGGTTCTGGGCGCGGGGTGGTGCCGGCCGCATTCAGCCGCGCACTTTGCGCAGCAGCAAGTCTCGCATGACCTGGATCGGCGCTTCGCGCCCGCGTCCGCGCCGCGACACCAGCGAGAACGGCGACTGGTAGCCGAAGTAGGCGGGCAGCAGCACGCGCAGGCGGCCCTGGTCGACCCAGGCCTGGGCGTAGTGCTCGGGCAGGTAGCCCACGTAGCCGCCGGAGAGGATCAGGAACAGTTGCGCTTCCATGCTGTCCACCGTGGCCACGCTGCGCTTGAAGCCGTGGCGGCCCAGCTCGGACTGGCTCCAGTAGCTGCGGCGCACCACGTTCAGCTCGGACACCAGCGACTCGGGGATGTCGCGCTGGCCGTAGAGCGGGTGGCGGTCGCTGCAATACAGCCACTGCTGCTCGCGGTACAGCGGCTGGAAGACCAGACCGGGTGGGCGGGTGGGGAAGAAGCCCACGGCCAGGTCCAGCTCGTTGTTGAGCAGGCCTTCCTGAAGGTCGTAAGGATTCTTGATGAACAGGCTCAGGTGCACCGCCGGGTAGCGCTGGCAGAACACGCCGATGGCGTCGGACAGCGGCAGCATGCGGTCGGTGACGGTGGAGTCGAGCACGCCGAGCTTGAGGTTGCCCGACAGATCTCCCTTGAGCGAGGCGGCATAGGCGCCGAAGCCGTCCACTTCACCGATCAGGCGCATGGCCTCGGTCAGGATCAGCTCGCCTTTTTCGGTCAGGGAAAAGCCCCCGCGCCCGCGTTCGCACAGTTTGAAGCCGAGCTGGCTTTCGAGCTGGCTCATGTAGGTGCTGATGGCCGAGAGGGTGAGGTTGAGTTCCTGCTGCGCCTTGGCGAAGCCCTGGTGGCGGGCCACGCAGGCAAAGATGCGCAGCAGTTTCAGGTCGGGCTGCGTGCTCATGGGGCGAAAGACATTGGTTGGGATTTTTCTGAACTGATTTTTTGCATCTGAGCATTTGTCGTGCCAGGGGGCGGGCGAAGAATGGGCCCATCCACCGATTCCCCCCGTTTTCTGCGATGTCCCAGCCCCTGAACCAGCCGCAAGGCGGCAACGAGATGCCCCGATTCGCCGGGCGCGGCACCATGCTGCGCCTGCCCGATGCCCACACGCCCGACGGGCTGGACGCGGCCTTCATCGGCATCCCGCTGGACATCGGCACCTCCCAGCGCGCGGGGACCCGTTACGGCCCGCGCAGCATCCGCAACGAGTCGGTGATGATCCGGCCCTACAACATGGCCACGGGCGCTGCCCCGTTCGACGCGCTGCAGGTGGCCGATCTGGGCGACGTGCCCATCAACACCTACAACCTGCTCGAATCGGTGCGCATCATCGAGGCGCATTACGACACGCTGCTGCCGCACCAGGTGGTGCCGCTGACGCTGGGTGGCGACCACACCATCACGCTGCCGATCCTGCGCTCGCTGACCAAGAAACACGGCCCCGTGGGCCTGATCCACGTCGACGCGCACACCGACACCAACGACCACATGTTCGGCGAGAAGATCGCCCACGGCACCACCTTCCGCCGCGCGGTGGAGGAGGGGCTGCTCGACTGCCACCGCGTGGTGCAGATTGGCCAGCGCGCCCAGGGTTATGCCAGCGGTGACTTCCAGTGGGGCGTGGACCAGGGCTTCCGCCTGTTCCAGGCCGAGCAGTGCTGGCACCGGTCGCTGGCGCCGCTGATGGCCGAGGTGCGCCAGATCATGGGCGACGGCCCGGTGTACCTGAGTTTCGACATCGATGGCATCGATCCTGCTTGGGCGCCCGGTACCGGCACGCCCGAGGTGGGCGGCCTGACCAGCATCCAGGGTCTGGAGATCGTGCGCGGCTGCAAGGGGCTGAACCTGATCGGCTGCGATCTGGTGGAGGTGTCGCCGCCTTACGACCAGAGCGGCAACACCGCGCAGCTGGCGGCCAATCTGCTGTACGAAATGCTGTGCGTGCTGCCGGGTGTGAGGTACCGATGACGACACCCCCCTGCGCGGCGGCGCCGCTTCCCCCCGCTCTGGCGCGCCGCTGGGCGGCGCTGGGCAGGGGGACGGCGCCTGCGGCCCGGCGAAGCCGGTTCCGCGGCACCACCTGATCAAGACATTTCGCTCGGTACACCTGGTCATTCGATATGCCCCTCGATCCTTCCTTCTTCCAGCCCCAGGACGCGGCGCAACTGCCGCGCTACGCGGGCCTGCCGACCTTCATGCGCCTGCCCATGCTCGACATGGCGCAGATCGCCGAGGTGGACATCGCTCTGCTGGGCATTCCCTGGGACGCCGGCACGACCCACCGCGCCGGCGCCCGCCACGGCCCACGCGAGGTGCGCAACCAGTCGGCGCTGATGCGCAAGGTGCACCACGTCAGCCGCATCGCGCCCTACGACCTGGCGCGCGTGGCCGATCTGGGCGACGTTGCGTTGCCGCCCTCGGGCATCGAAATCGGCCTGGCGGCCATCGAGGCCTTCTACCGCCGCGTCAGCGAAGCCGGTGTGCGGCCGCTGTCGGTCGGCGGTGACCACCTGATCACGCTGCCGGTGTTCCGGGGCATCGCCCGCGGGACCGCGCTGGGCATGGTGCACTTCGACGCCCATTCCGACACCAACGACAGCTACTTCGGCGGCCAGAAATACACCCACGGCACGCCGTTCCGCCGCGCGGTGGAAGAGGGCCTGCTGGACCCGAAGCGCACGGTGCAGATCGGCATCCGCGGATCGGTCTACGACCCGGCCGACCTCGACTTCGCCCTGGCTGCGGGCATCCGCGTGATCCCGATGGAAGAGGTGGCGGCCCGCTCGACCGAAGACCTGCTGGCCGAGGCGCGCGCCATCGTTGGCGACGCGCCCAGCTACATCAGCTTCGATGTCGACTGCCTGGACCCGTGTTACGCCCCCGGCACCGGCACGCCCGAGATCGGCGGCATGACCACGCTGCAGGCCCAGCACCTGCTGCGCGGCTTGCAGGGGCTGAACCTGGTCGGTGCCGACGTGGTGGAGGTCAGCCCGCCATTCGATGTGGGCGGCGTCACCGCGCTGGTGGGCGCCACCATGGCGTTCGAGCTGCTGTGCCTGCTGGCGGACGCGCACGCCAACCGCGGCCGGCTGCCGGCCGCCGCGGTGGAGGGGGGCGCCGCATGAAGCTCGAACTGTTCCGCTCTCTCTGGGGCTGGCAGGGCGACTGGGGCCAGTGCGCCGCCCAGTTGCGCCAGATCGGCTGCGTGGGCGTGGAAGCGCGCCTGCCCTCGGACCCCTTTGCCCAGCGCGCGCTGCGCCAGAACCTGCGCCAGGAAGCGCTGGAATACATCGCCGTGGTATTCACCGGCGGCGACGTGGTGCCTCGCCAGGACTGGACGCTGCAGCAACACTGGGACCGGCTGGCCGCCAGCATCGACGGCGCCCGGGACGTGGGCGCGCGTTTTCTGAACGTGTTGCCGGGCAACGACCGCTGGCCGCTGGCGAAGCAGGTGGAATTCTTCGGCCGCGCGCAGGAACTGGCCGACGCGGCCGGTGCGGTGTGCAGCTTCGAGATCCACCGCGCCACCTCGCTGTACAGCCCCTGGGTGGCGCTGGAGGTGATCGCCCAGTTGCCGCAGCTGCGATTCACCGCCGACATCAGCCACTGGGTGGTGGTGTGCGAGCGCCTGCTCGACGACCTGGCCGACGACCTCACGCCCTTCATCGAACGGGTGCACCACGTGCAGGCCCGCGTGGGCTACGACCAGGGGCCGCAGGTGCCTCACCCGGCCGCGCCCGAATACGCCCGCGAACTGGCTTTCCACCAGGACGTGTGGGAGCGCGTGTGGGCCGCGCAGCGCGCGCGGGGCTGCGAAGTGACCACGCTCACGCCCGAGTTCGGCCCCGATGGCTACACGCACAAGCTGCCGTTCACGCAGGCCCCGATTGCCGACGTGTGGGCGCTCAACCAGTGGATGACCCGCACCGAGGCCGAACACTTTGCGCGCTGGCAGGCCACCCATGCCGCCACTTCCGTTTCCTGATCTTCGCCACGCCCCACCATGCCCCACGCGACCGCCAACTTCGAATCCCTGCCCATCATCGACATCCGCGGGCTGTTCAGCGCCGATCTGGCCGACCGCCAGGCCGTGGCCGAACAGCTCGGCCATGCCGCGCGCCACGTCGGCTTCTTCTATGTGAAGGGCCATGGCATTCCTGCGGAAAAAATCGCCGGCCTGCGCCGCGCGGCCGAACAGCTCTTTGCCCAGGCATTCGACTGGAAGATGGGTTACCACATCGGCAAGGGCCGCGGCCACAAGGGCTTCGTGCCCGAAGGCGAAGAGATCTACGGCACCGGCAAGCCCGACCACAAGGAGGCGTTCGACATCGGTTTCGAGGCCGCCGACGACCACCCTTTCGTGCAGGCCGGCCAGCCGCTGATCGGCGGCAACAAATGGCCCGATCTGCCGGGCTTCCACGAAGCCGTGGCGGCCTATTACGAAAGCATCTTTGCGCTCGGCCGCAAGCTCATGGGCGGTTTTGCCCTGGCCCTCGGCCAGCCCGAGGATGCCTTTGAACCATACGTGAGCTGCCCGCCGTCCAAGCTGCGCCTGATCCACTACCCGGTGGACCCGAGCGCCGAAGACACCCCAGGCATCGGCGCCCACACCGACTACGAGTGCTTCACGCTGCTGCTGGCCGATCAGGCCGGGCTCGAAGTGCTCAACGACCAGGGCCGCTGGGTCGACGCCCCGCCGCTGACCATCGACGGCGAAGAGCTGTACGTGATCAACGTGGGCGACATGCTCGAAGTGATGACCGCCGGCGCCTTCGTCGCCACCACGCACCGGGTGCGCAAGGTCAAGACCGAGCGCTATTCGTTCCCGCTGTTCTTCGCCTGCGACTACGCCACCCGGATCGAGCCGCTGCCCGCGTTCGACCCCGACGGCAGCAAGGCCGCGCAGTACGCCGACATCGCCATCGGCGAGCACATGTGGAGCATGGCGCTGCAGACCTACCGCTACCTGCGCGCCAAGGTCGCCAGCGGCGAGCTGCAACTGCCCGCCCACGCCCGCAGCACCACCAGCTTCGGCCAGTTCAAGACGCTGGCGGCCCCGGCGGCTGAGCAGGCCGACGCCCCGGCCGCCTGAGTCGCACCCCGGTTTCCCTCACCCGTTCCTTTTCCATCCCCCTCCAGGAGTTTCCGCCATGTCCCCACTGATCGCTTCCGTTTTCCGTACCGGCGCGCGCGCCGGCCTGGCCGCCTTGCTGGGCGCCGGCGTGTTGGCTGGCGCCCAGGCGCAGACGCTGGTGCCCGGCACGCTCAAGGTGGCGCTGGAAGCCACGTACCCGCCCTTCGAGTCCTACGACGGTGACAAGATCGTCGGCTTCGACCCCGACCTGACCGCGCTGCTGACGCGCGAGATGAAGCTCAAGCACACGCTGGTGGACACCAAGTTCATCAACCTCGTGCCCGGCCTGGCCGCCAACCAGCACGACGCCGTGGTGTCCGGCCTGTACGTGACCGCGGAACGCCTGGCCCAGGCCGACGCCGTGCCCTACGCCAACACCGGCGCGCTCATCCTGGTGGCCAAGGACAGCAAGGTCCAGCCCAAGACCGAAAAGGACCTGTGCGGCCTCAAGGTCGGCCTGCAGGCCGGCACGGCTTGGGTCAAGCAACTGCAGACGCTGTCCAGCGACTACTGCAAGAGCGCCGGCAAGGCAGCGGTCAACGTGATGGAGTTCCCCACCGCGCCCGAGGTGTCGCAGGCCGTGATGGCGCGCAACGTCGACGCGCAGATGGAAATCGCCGGTGCCGCCAAGATGATCGTCGAGCGCACCAAGGGCCGCATGGCCATCAGCTCGCCCGATCTGGTCTACCCGCAGACCCTGGGTCTGTACGTGAAGAAGGGCAACACCGCGCTGCTCAAGGCCTTCCAGGACGCGATGGTCGCGATCAAGAAGACCGGTGAATACGACGCGCTGATCAAGAAGTACGACCTGTCCCCGGTCAAGTAAGCCTTTCCGCAAGCCCCCCCACGCAGGCGCAGGAACCCCACGATGGAACTGGACTGGTCCTATTTCTTCTCGCTCTTTTCCATGGGGGCGTTCTACCGCGCCTGCGTCACGGTCATCGCGCTGGGCTCGCTGTCGTGGCTGCTGGGCCTGGTGCTGGGCTTCTGCCTGGCCCAGGCCGAAGCCTCGCGCCTATTCTGGCTGCGCTGGCCGGCCAAGGCCTACATCTGGTTTTTCCGCAGTGTGCCGTTGCTGGTGCTGCTGGTGTTCGTCTACAACCTGCCGCAGATCGTGCCGGCCACCGGCGTGGTGCTGGGTGTTCCCTTTCTGGCCGGCCTGGTCGGCATGGTGATGACCGAAGCCGCCTACATGGCCGAAATCCACCGCGGCGGCCTGCTGTCGGTGGCCAGGGGGCAGCGCGAGGCCGGCCATGCGCTGGGGCTGGGCTGGTTCGCCACGCAGACGCGCATCGTGCTGCCGCAGGCCTTCCGCATCGCGCTGCCCTCGCTCATCAACGAATTCGTCACCATCATCAAGCTCACCTCGCTGGTGTCGGTGATCTCGCTGCCCGAGCTGCTGCTCACCGGGCAGCGCCTGTACACGCAGAACTTCCTGATCCTGGAAACCCTGCTGGCCGTGGCGGTGTATTACGTGGTCATCGTCACCGTGTTCGGCGCCGGGCTGAACGCGCTGGAACGCCGGCTGGACCTGCAACGCCGCAAGCCCGGCACGCTCGACGACGGGGCGCAGGCCGCGCTGCGCGCCGGTCTCTGGGTGGCGCCGGCGGCGACGCCGGCCGGCAAGGGCACGGGCGCGCCGCCCGCGCTGCAACTGCAGAACATCCACAAGGCCTACGGCACGCACCAGGTGCTCAAGGGCGTGGACCTGACGGTGCAGGCCGGCGACGTGATCAGCATCATCGGCCCCTCCGGTTCGGGCAAGACCTCGCTGATCCGCACCGTCAACGCGCTCGAAAGCCTGGACCAGGGCGAGATCGTGCTGTTCGGCGAGAGCTACCTCCAAGGCGCCGCACCGCAGGACGCGGCGCGGGTGCGCCAGGGCATTCGCCGCATCGGCATGGTGTTCCAGGGCTTCAACCTGTTCCCGCACCTGACGGTGCTGCAGAACATCCTGCTCGCCCCGGGCCTGCACGGCCAGGGCAGCACGGTCGAGCAGCGGGGCACGGCGCTGCGCCTGCTCGACAAGGTGGGCCTGCTGGCCCACGCCCACAAATACCCGCACCAGCTCTCGGGCGGGCAGCAGCAGCGCGTGGCCATCGCGCGGGCGCTGGCGCTGCGGCCCGACGTGATGCTGTTCGACGAACCGACCTCGGCGCTCGACCCCGAACTCGTGGGCGAGGTGCTCAAGGTGATCCAGGATCTGGCCGCCGAGGGCATGACGATGCTGATCGTCACGCACGAGATGGAATTCGCGCTGCAGATCTCCGACCGCATCGTGTTCATGGAAAACGGCCTGCTGCAGGTCGACGTGCCGCCGGCGCACCTGCGCCAGCCCACCGCCGAGGCGGGCGATGCGGTGGCGCGCGTGCGCCGCTTCATGGGTCTGGAGCCGGCAACGGCCGCCGGAGCCTGAGCGCCCCCTTTACCGCCAGCCCCTTCTGTCGAGCACCGCTGTGATTCCTGCACAACCCTTTGCCTTTCCCTACGACGGGCGCTTTGACCCGGCGGCCACCGCGCTGGTCGTGATCGACATGCAGCGCGACTTTCTGTCGCCCGACGGCTACTTTGCCCGCCAGGGCTACGACCCCGCACCGCTGCGCGCCATCATTGCGGTGGTGGCGCGGCTCATCGACGCCTGCCGCGCGGCGGGCGTGCGCATCATCCACACGCGCCAGGGCTACCGGGCCGACCGGGCCGACATGACGCCTTACGAAAAGTGGCGGCGCGCGCAGCGTGGTCTCGAAGGGGTGCTGCTGCGCGACAGCCCGGGCTTTCCCATCATCCCCGAGCTCGATGTGCGCGACGAGGACATCGTCGTCGACAAGACCTGCAACAGCGCCTTCACCTACACCGACTTCGAACACATCCTGCGCGCCCAGGGCATCACGCACCTGATGTTCAGTGGCTGCACCACCGACGTGTGCGTGCACACCACGCTGCGCGACGCCTGCGACCGCAACTTCCAGTGCCTGACCATCGCCGACGCCTGCGCCAGCGGCGATCCCTACGCGCACGAAGCCGCCTTGCACATGGTGACGGTGGAGTTTGGCGTGTGGGGCTGCCTGGCCGATTCGGCCGCGGTGCTGCAGGCGCTCGGCAGCCTGCCCGCCGGGGTGGCCCATCCCCTTTCCCGGGAGATTTCATGACAGCGATGACCAAGGCCGACGAGGCCGCCCTGCGGCGCGATCT
Organism: Hydrogenophaga electricum; assembly: GCF_030160815.1. Taxonomy (NCBI): domain Bacteria; kingdom Pseudomonadati; phylum Pseudomonadota; class Betaproteobacteria; order Burkholderiales; family Comamonadaceae; genus Hydrogenophaga; species Hydrogenophaga electricum. The sequence continues at coordinate 62,556 of NZ_BSPB01000016.1, forward strand.
GGCCGCAGCCTACCGCCTGGCCGCGCGTTTCGGCTGGGACGACACGCTCTACACGCACTTTTCGGTGCGCTTGCCGGCGGGCAAGGGCGCCCGGCGCGGCAAGGAGCGTTTCCTGCTCAACCCGTTCGGGCTGATGTTCAACGAGATCCGCGCCAGCGACCTGATCGTGGTGGACCTGGACGGTGAGGTGGTCGAGGGCTCGGCGCCCATGAACCCGGCCGGCTTCACCATCCACAGCGCCGTGCACAGTGCCCGCGCCGACGCGCACTGCGTCATCCACACGCACACGGTACCCGGCATGGCGGTGGCCGCGTGCGAGCAGGGCCTGCTGCAGCTCAACCAGATTTCGGCCGAGTTCTACCAGTCGGTGGGTTTCCATGCCTACGAAGGCGTGGCCTTCAACCTGGAAGAGCGCTCGCGCATCCAGACCGCGCTGGGCGAGAACATGGCGCTGATCCTGCGCCACCATGGCCTGCTCAGCGTGGGCGCCACCGTCGCCGATGCGTTCTGCATCATGTACTACCTGAACAAGGCCTGCGAGATCCAGCTCGCCGCTGCGCAACTGGCGTCGATCGCCGGCCCGGTGACCCGCATTCCACCGGCCGTCAGCAGCTACGTGCGCAAGCAGTTTCGCGGGGTCGAGCACGAGCGGCAGATCGTCTGGGCGGCCTGGCTGAGGGAGCTGGAGCGCACGCAGCCCGAATATCAGTGGTGACACCCCCCTGCGCCGCTGGCGCGGCTTCCCCCCGCTCTGGCGCGCCGCGGGGCGGCGCTGGGCAGGGGGACGGCACCTGTGGCCCGGCGGAGCCGGTTCCACGGTGCCCTGTAGCCTGACTTCCCCTCGTAGGCGTGAGGGTTTGGGGGCTTGTGTTCCGTGCATCCTTGCGAGTCTCTGAATCTGCCGAAATGCCTTTGTCTTCAGCCATGCCTCCTACCTTGCTGGTTTGCAGCGAAACCGATGATCTGAGCGATCTGGTGGCGCCTTTCGAGGCTGCCGCGGCAGCGTTGTGTCCGGGCTTGCGGGTGGCGCTGTGGTCGCCGCAGACGAGCGAGGCGGAGCTGGCCTCGGTGGTAGCGGTGGCGGGCTGGTTCGTGCCTTCGGGCCTGCCGGCGCGATTGCCGGCGCTGCGCCTGCTGGCCTCGATCGGGGCGGGGGTGGAGCACCTGCTGCGCGATCCCGCGCTGCCGCCGGCCGTGCCGGTGACCCGCATCGTTGACCCGGAGCAGGCGCGTGGCATGGCCGAGTTCGTGCTGTGGGCCGCGCTGTATTACCACCGTGGGCTGGACCGTGTGCAGGCACAGCAGGCGCGGCGCCAGTGGCACATGCCACCGCAACGGCCCGCCGAACGCACCCATGTGGGGGTCATGGGCCTGGGGGCCATGGGCGCCGAAGTGGCCCTGGCGCTGGCCGCGCACGGTTTCCGGGTCAGTGGCTGGTCGCGCCGTCCACGCACGCTGCCGGGTGTCTGCACCTGGGCGGGCCACCGCGAACTGCCCGAATTCCTGCGGCCGCTGGACGTGGTGGTGTCGCTGCTGCCGCTCACGCCCGAGACGCGCGGCCTGTGCAATGCCCGTTGGTTCGAGCTGCTCAAACCGGGGGCGGCCTTCGTCAACTGTGGGCGGGGTGAACAGGTGGTGGTGCCCGACCTGCTCGATGCCGTGCACAGCGGGCACCTGCGTGGCGCCGTGCTGGACGTGTTCGAACACGAGCCGCTGCCACCCGAAAGCCCGCTGTGGGACGCACCGGGTGTGCTGGTCACGCCGCACATGGCTTCGTCGGCGTCACCCGAAGTGATCGCCCGGCAGATCGTGGCGGACGCGGCCCGCGTGCTGGCCGGGCGGGCGCCGGCGAACGCGGTGGACCGCCTCAGCGGCTACTGAGGCGCCGGCCAGTGGGGCGGCCAGCCCAGCGGGTCAGGCCTTGGGCGCGCACTTGCGCACCAAGCCGTCGATGGCGACGAGGTAGCCGTCGACGCCGAAGCCGATGACGATGCCGGCGGCGGCCGGGGAGACCCAGGAGTGGTGGCGGAAGGCCTCGCGCGCGTGCACATTGGAGATGTGGCACTCGATCACGGGCATGGGGTCGACGCCCTTGATGGCGTCGTGCAGGGCGATGGAGGTGTGGGTGAGTGCGCCGGGGTTGATCACCACGCCGAGGACCTCACCGGCCTTGAAAAGCTGGCCGTATTCGTGGATCTTGTCCAGCAGCGCGCCTTCCCAGTTGCTCTGGAAGCACTCGACGGTGTAGCCGAGCTTCTCGCCATGGGCCTTGCAGAAGGCTTCGACGTCGGCCAGCGTGGTGTGGCCGTACTGGGCGGGCTCGCGCGTGCCCAGCAGGTTGAGGTTGGGGCCGTTGAGGATCAGGATTTTGCGGGTCATGGCAGGGCGGGTCGGATGCGTCGGGCGCATAGGATAAACGCTGCCAGGCGGCGTGGAGGCTGCCCGTTTCAGGGCGCGGGCCCGGCCACGGGGCGCGAGCGCAGGGGGTTGAAGCCCGTCACCAGTGCGGTGGCGGCCAGTACCAGCGCACCGCCGGCAAAGATGCCTGAAGACAGTGCCTCGCCCAGGAACAGGTGGCCCCAGGTGACGCCGAACACCGGAATGAGGAACACCGGGCTCATGGCCGCCACCGGCGGCACCTGCCGGATGATGCGCAGGTGCACCCAGTAGGCCAGGCCTGAGGTCAGCACGCCCAGCACCGTCACGGCAGCGAACCCGCCCGCGGTGAAGCGTGCCTGCGGCCAGCTCAGCAGGGCGCCGGGGAGGATCACCACCATCGCCATCAGGTGGATACCGGCCGCCAGCGACAGCGGCTCCAGCCGCTGGGTCAGGCGCTTCATCAGCGGCGTGGCAAAGCCGTAGCAGGCGGCGGCGCCCACGCAGGCCAGGGCGGCGGACAGGGTGTGGGCATTGATCGGTACCGGGCCGAGTTGCACGATCAGGCCCACGCCCAGCGCTCCACACAGGCAGCCCAGCAGCTTGCGCCGGGTGAGCGAGTCCTCCTTGAACCAGGCGGCCGACAGCGTGCCGAACAGCACCGCCGTGGTGTTGAGCAGGGCGCTGTAGCCGGCCGGCAGGCGCAGCGCCGCCCAGGAAAACAGCACGAACGGCAGCACCACCGTGAGCAGGCTGAGCAGACCCAGCAGGCGCCATTCCTGCCAGGGCCACTGGTGGCGCAAAACGCGCATGATGACCGCCAGGGTGAGCGTGGCCAGGGTGACCCGTGCGCCCGCCAGCATCCAGGGGCCGAGTTCGGGCGCGGCCACCCGCAGCAGCGGAAACGAGGCGCCCCACAGCGCCGAAAGGCCCACGATCTGGGCGAAATGACGGGTTTTCACGGACGGATTCTGTCGGGTCGGCGGAAGGTGGGCGATGGGTTGCCTGTCGTTTCGGTGTCGCGCAGGCGGCAGCGGGGCATCAGGTGGACCCCGGGGTGATGGTCGGTGGCTGTGGCAGCACGCGGTCCGGCGCGGGGCTGGCGGGGCGGCTGGTGAGGGAGCAGCCCACGGCCGCCGCCATGGTGCAGCCGATGGCCAGCCACTGGGTGGCGCTGAGCTGTTCGTGCAGCACCAGCAGGCCCAGCAGCGCGGCCACGGCGGGTTCCATGCTGATCATGATGCCGAAGGCGGAAGAGGGCAGGCGCTTGAGGGCCATCATCTCCAGCGAGATCGGGATGGCGCTGGAGACCGCCGCCACACCCAGCCCGAACAGCAGCACCTGCGGGTCGAGCAGGGCGGTGCCGGCGTGCCAGACCCCGATGGGCACGACCGTCAGCGCGGCGACCGACAGTCCCAGCGCCACCGAATGGCCGGCATGCAGGTGATCGACCCGCTTGCCGAAGACGATGTAGGCCGCCCAGCAGACGGCGGCTGCCAGCGCGTAGCCGACACCGACCGGGTCGAGCCGCTCGCCGTGGCCCGCAAACGGGAGCAGCAGCAACAATCCGGCCACGGCCAGGGCCAACCAGAGCAGGTCGGTGCGCCGGCGCAGGCCGAACAGGGCCACGGCCAGCGGCCCCGAGAACTCGATCGCCACGGCGATACCGAAAGGAATGGTGCGCAGCGACTGGTAGAACAACAGGTTCATGCCGCCCAGTGCGATGCCGTAACGCAGCAGCGACCAGCGGTCGGCTCGCGACAGCTTCCAGCGCCAGGGGCGCCAGATGAGCAGCATCAGCAGGGCCGAAAACCCCAGGCGCAGCGCGCTGGTGCCCAGCGAGCCGACGACCGGAAACAGCTGTTTGGCCTGCGAGGTGCCGATGCCCAGCGCGGTGACGGAGCCGAGCACGGCGAGCAGGGGCAGGGCCTGGGCCCAGCGGGTCGGTGCCGTCATCAGGTGTCCCGGTGGAGGGGGTGGTGGAGAGGCCAGGGCGTCATTCCCGCCTGCGCGGGAATGACGCCCACTTGACATGATCGACCCACGAAGTGGCGGAGGCTGGGGGCCTCCGACCCTGCCGCCGGGCCGCCCCAAGGCGGGGTCAGCCCCCTCGGGGGGCAGCGACCCGCGCAGCGGTGGAGCGTGGGGGCCCCGTTCTTTTTCACACCAGCGGCACCGTCAGGTGCTCGATCACCGGTCGGGTGTCGGGGCGCACGCCGCGCCACCAGGCGAAGGCTTCGGCCGCCTGTTCCACCAGCATGCCCACACCGTCGACGCACTGCGCCACGCCCGCGGCGCGGGCCTGTTTCAGGAAGGGCGTGAGACCCTTGCCATAAACCAGCTCGTAGGCCAGGGCGTCGGGCGTGAACACGCTCGGGGGCAGTGGCAGCTCGGCCTGCGACAGGCCGGTGGAGGTGGCGTTGAGCACCACGTCGAAGCGTTCACCGGCCAGGTCGGCATAGCCGCCGGTCTGCAGCGGGGTGTGGGCCGCGAAGTCGGTCTTGAGGGCCTGCGCCTTGTCGGCGCTGCGGTTGGCGATGGCGATGAGCGCGGGCTTCTGCTGCGCAATCGGCAGGATGGCGCCGCGCGTGGCGCCGCCGGCGCCGCAGATCAGCACCCGTTTGCCCGTCAGCGACACGCCCAGGTTGCGCTGGATGTCGTTGACCAGGCCGAGTCCGTCGAAGTTCTGCGCCCAGATGCGGTCGCCCTCGAACTTGAGCGCGTTGACCGCGCCGGCCAGCCGGGCCGACTCCATGGGGTCGGTGGCGATCTCGAACGCCTGCAGCTTGAAGGGCAGGGTGACGTTCATGCCACGGCCGCCGGCCGCGATGAAGCTGCGCACCGCCTCGGCAAAGCCATCGAGCGGGCCCTCCAGGGCGGTGTAGGTGAGGTCCTGTCCGGTGGTCTGCGCGAACAGACCATGGATCAGGGGCGACTTGCTGTGGGCGATGGGGTTGCCGATGACGGCGTAACGGTCGGTCATGGGGGAAGGCAGTGGACGGGCAGCGCAAAGCGTGTGATTGTCCTCCAACGGCGCGGCGCCAAGGCCCCGGCCCGGGTGCGGGCATGGTGGCAGGACTACCATGCTCGCATGACCACACCCCAGACCCTCAAAATCGACTTCGTGTCCGATGTCTCCTGCCCCTGGTGCGCCATTGGCCTGGCTGGCCTGGAGCGGGCGCTGGAGCAGGTGCAGCCCGACATCACGGCCGAATTGCACTTCCAGCCTTTCGAACTGAACCCGCAGATGGCGCCCGAGGGTGAGGACGTGGGCGAACACCTGACGCGCAAGTACGGCAGCACCGCCGCGCAGCAGGCGCAGATCCGCGAAACCATCCGCGAACGCGGTGCGGCGGCCGGGTTTTCGTTCAACCGCGAAGGCCGTGGCCGCATCTGGAACACCTTCAATGCCCACCGACTGCTGTGCTGGGCCGAGGCCGAGGGTGAGCCCGGCCAGCAGCACGCGCTGAAGAAGGCGCTGATGGAAGCCCACCATGGCCGCGCCGAGAGCCCGGCCGATCCGGCGGTCCTGCTGGCTTGCGTGCGGCAGGCCGGGTTGGATGACGCACGGGCGCAGGCGGTGCTGGCCAGTGACGAGTTCGCCGACGAGGTGCGCGAGCGCGAGCAGTTCTTCACCCGCGCCGGCATCACTTCCGTGCCGGCCGTCATCGTCAACGAACGCCACCTGATCGCCGGTGGCCAGCCGGCCGAGGTCTTCGAGCAGGCACTGCGCCAGATCGCCGCCCAAGGCTGATTGGCCGCAGCGCACTGGTCCGCTGTGTGCGGTTGTTCACGCGCGCAGCGGGATTCGTTGTCTAATCGCAGCGCTATTGCTTTTGTATGCGATCTGACGACTCCCCAGCCGCTCCCAGCCATGCCTTGCCCGATCCCCGGGGGAGGCTACCTTCGTTGCCGGAAGGGCTGACCATTGTCCTGTTGGGGGCGCTGGTGTCGGTGGTGCTGGTCTTTCTGTACTTCCAGCTCTCGCGCTGGCTGGATGGCCCGGGCAGCCTCGCGCCCGTGGCGCTCTATACCGATACCAGTGCGCGCATGGGGGTGGAGGAAATCGCGGCGCTGGACCCCCAGCAGTTTGAGCCCATGCCCTCGCAGATGGCTTTGGGGTATTCGTCGTCGGCGCGCTGGTTCCGGCTCGTGGCACCGCCAGACACGCTGTTTCGTCACCTGGTGGTGTCGGTGCAGCCCAGCTACCTGGACAACGTCCGTTTCTACCTGCCCGACAGTTCCCAGCCTTCGGGGTGGCGCGTGGAGCAGCAGGGCGACCGGTTCGCTTTCGCTGACCGAAGCCGCAAGGACCTTGCGTTTGCTGCCGACGCCTGGCTGGAGGACGGTGAAGTGGTGCTGGTGCGCGTGCAGACGCGCAATGCGCACAGCCTGCGTGTGCGCATGCTCGAAGCCGACGACGCCACGCAGGAAAACGCGCTGACGCTGGCCAGTGTGGGGGTGTACTGCGGCGCCGTGCTGGTGCTGGGGCTGGCTTCGGCGCTGTCGGCGGTGGTCTACCGGGACCGCTACTGGGCTGTCAATGCGCTGTTCCAACTGGCGACGTTGGTGACCATGTTTGTCTACTTCGGCCTGGCCAGCCAGTTCTTCCTGGATCGCCAGCCGGCTGTCGCCGACATGTTGTCGCTGGTGTGCGGCTTCGTCCAGTTTTTCCTCGGCACGCTGTTCTACCGGCTGTTCTATGAACAGTACGGCATGCCCCGGTGGCTGCTGGTGCTGCAATCGGTCGCGCTCGGGGTGCTGGCGCTGCAACTGGTGATGGTGCTCTCGGGCCAGATCGAGGCGGCCCTGCGGCTGTATGCGCTGACGGTGGGTTTCGTGGTGTTCCTGGGCGTGGCGGCGCTGGCGGTGCTGCAGTGCCAGGACAGCTTCATGCGCAACCTGCTGCGTCTGAACCTGTTGAGCACCACCATGTTCTTTGTGCTGCTGGGGTTGTCGCACCTGGGTTGGCTTTCGGCGAACTTCATGCAGCTCTATCCGGGCGTGTTCATCAACCTGCTGACCGCTGTGGTGTTGCACCTGGCCCTGCTGCGGCACAACACCCTGTTGGCGCGCGAACAGGGCGAGGCCCGGCGTGCCCTGCTCGTGAGCCAGGAGCAGGTGGCGATGGAACGGCGTCAGCGGGAGGAAGAAGGGCATTTCTTCGGCATGCTCATGCACGAGATGCGCTCGCCGCTGGCGGTGATTGCGGTGGCCGTGGGCAGCCTGCAACGCAAGCTGCGTGCGCTGGTTCCCGAAGAAACCGAGCACGATGGCCTGAGCCGCAACGTGCGCCGGATCGAGGAGTCGGTGGGACAGATGCGGGGGGTTCTGCAGCAGGTGCAGGCGGTCAGCGAAATGGAACATTCCCTGCGGCATGAGCCGGCGCGATCACCGCAGGTGGCGCACGGTGTCACGCGGATGGGGACGCTGTTCGGGCTGGTGCATGCGCGTGAGGCCGAGCAGGAGCGGGTGCAACTGCGGGGGATGGTCGCCGATCCTGAAGCGTCCACCTGGGCCGAGGAGCGTGTCATCGGGGGGCGCCTGGTGCTGGAGATGATGATCTGCAACCTGGTGGACAACGCCCTGAAGTATTCGCTGGCCGACACCCCGGTGGTGCTCGATGCGCAGCTCAGGGAAGCCGGCGTGACCGAGGGCGAGGGGGCAGGGCGCTGTCTGGCGGTGACGGTGACCAATCGCGTGGGAGACGTGGGCATGCCCGATCCGGAGCGGCTTTTCAGCAAGTATTACCGGGCGCCGGGCGCGCACCAGTTCTCGGGGTCGGGACTGGGGCTCTACTGGGTGCGGGGTATGACCCGGATGTTGGGTGGCGATGTGCAATACGGGGTGGAAGGGGCCGACCAAGTCCGTTTCTCGCTGATACTGCCGCTGGTGGACGACAAGGTGTGAACGATGTGGGATGTGGTGGTGTGCGAGGACTTCGTCAACCTGCGCGATGCGTTGGTGGAGTACCTGGCCGAAACGGGGTACTGGCGGGTCCGCTCAGTGAGCAGCGGTCAGGCCCTGCGCCAGCAATTGGTGGAGCGGGTGCCGCACGTGCTGCTGCTCGACGTGGGCCTGCCGCATGAGTCGGGTATCGACATCGCCCGCTGGGTGAAGGCCACACACCCTGGCATCGGCATCGTCATGCTCTCGGGCCGCTTTTCGCCGTCCGACCGACTCTTGGGCTGGCGCGCCGGGGCCGACGCCTACCTGCTCAAGCCGGCCGAGATGGAAGAGGTGGAACTGGCGCTCAAATCGGTCGCCACCCGCATGGCTGCGGCCCAGCCTGCCGGGACGCAGCCGGCTCAGATCGCGCGCCTGGATGTGGCCAAAGGCCTGCTCACCGGTGCAGACGGCCACAGCAGCCGGCTGACCACGCGGGAGACCATGCTTCTGCATGTGCTGGCCATGTCCAACGGCACGGTGGTGGAAAACGACACCCTGCGGCGACTGCTCTGGGCAGATGAAGACGAGGAAGTGGATTACCACAACGCGCTGTTTTCCCTGGTGCGGCGGCTTCGGCGCAAGCTCGAAACCTGTGGTTTTCCCCAGGAGACCATCACAGGCATCCGCGGCCGGGGCTACCGGCTGAGCGCGACGCTGCAACTCGACGCCTGAGACGCCACTCAGGCCTCGGCAGATGTGGCGTAGAACATAAGGGTTAACCCTCATGTTTGTAAATGTCACTGGCATGTGACAGGTTGTGACAGATTTGGCCTTTTTGTGGCTCCTATGCTTCTTTCCGTTACATCTTGGTAATGGAGTCGCTCATGAAGCATGCATTTCGTCGCGCCCACGTTGGTTTCGGCCGACAACGGCAATCCGGTTTCACTTTGGTGGAGTTGTCCGTGGTGCTGGCCGTTATCGGCCTGATCATCGGTGCAATGGCCATCGGCAAAGACGTTCAGCGTAATGCCGAGTACACCAAGATCAAAAACAAGTTTGTCGACCAGTGGGAACAGGCCTACAACCAGCACTACCAGCGCACCGGCGTGGTGGTGGGTGACAGTCAGATCGCTCCCCGTCTGATGGTCAATGGGTCCACCTACGGTTCCGTGCCGACGTCCACGCCGCTGTCCGGTGGTGACATGACGGGCGCCGATGCGCCTGGCCGCGTTTGCGACAAGGCCGAAGGTGCCGGCATGGCCGGTGGTCGTGATGGGGCGGCCACCACCCTGCGTGACCAGATGTCGCGCGCTGGCGTGCGTATGCCGCCTGGCCGTGCCGAAGGTTACGAAGACCGTTATGTCTATCTGGACACCAACGGCAACCCGCAAGAAGTGCAGGTGTGCTTCCAGTGGAATGCGCCCTCTGCATCGGATGGCTCCGGCAACGTGATGATCATTTCCGGTCTGACGCCCGACCTGGCCCGCATGCTGGACCAGATGATCGACGGCAAGCCTGATGCCCGCGAAGGCCGCTTCCGCCAGCAGGCTGTGGATGGCACGGTCGCCAATGCGCCGGGTCTGGAATGGATCCAGAACAACAAGCTGGGTATCCAGGAAGGTGCGACCGATGCGGGCCGCAACTTCGACGAAGACCAGGTCTATACCGTGGTGGCCATCTACAAGATGACGCAGTAACTCTCGGCGCACACAACGGAACCCATACCCATGAATACCATCAAGCGTTATCGCAGCGCAGCACCCCAGTCGGGTTTCATGCTCATCGAGCTGGCCCTGGTCCTGGCGGTGGTGGGGCTGATCATCGGCGCCGTGGCCATCGGCAAGGATGTGCAGCGCAATGCCGAATACAACAAGGTCTCGAACAAGTTTCTGGACCAGTGGAAGATGGCCTACGACCAGTACTACCAGCGCACGGGCACGGTGGTGGGTGACTGCCAGCAGGCACCGACCTACATGGTCAACGGCGCAGAAACCCGCATCGGTGGCGTCGATTCGTGCCAGCGCGGCGGTGCCCAGGATGTGGCCGGTATTCCCGAGAACTTCGAGAACAAAGGCCTGAAGATCTGCGAAGGTCAGGGTTACCGCGAAGGCCAGACCGGCCAGGGCGACACCCTGCTGGCCACCCAGTCGCTGCGCGACCTGATGTCCCGTCATGGTGTGCGTCTGCCCCCGGGGCGTGGCGAAGGCCACGAAGACCGTTATGTCTACCAGGACACCAATGGCAACCCGACCGAGGTGCAGGTTTGCTTCCAGTTCAACCTGGCAGGTTCGACCAGCGGTGCCGGCAACGTGATGGTGGTGCGTGGCCTGACGCCCGACCTCGCCCGTTACCTGGACCAGCTGATCGATGGCAAGCCCGATTCGCGTGAGGGCCGCTTCCGCATCCAGGGGCGTGCTGCGCACACCAATGCCGATCAGGCCAACGCACCGGGTACCGCCTGGGAAGCCAACAACACCGTGGCCAGCAACATCGGTGGCACCTGGCACAGCAGCAACGACACCACGGCCATCGGCGCCGACAACCCGAGCGGTGCTACCGCCAGCGGTCGTCAGTTCGACGAAGACCGTGTGACGCTGCTGACCGCTCACTGGTCCATGGATCAGTAATCCATGAGCGCATCCCGCCGTGGGCGTCTGACCCTTCTCGGCCTGTCCACCGCCGCTCTGGCGGTGGCCTGTTGGGTGGCCATGCAGGCCATTGCCGAGTTGGGTCGTGCCCGGGCGCAAACCGCCTCGGTCCGCACGGAGCTGTCACAGCTCCGTAACCTTTTGCCGATGGTGGAACAGCGCGAACGCTACGTGCGTGAATCCGATGACGTGAAGGCCATGATCGAGCGGATTGGCGTCGATCCCGCTCAGTGGGCCAATCGCCGGATCCAGCGCTCGGCCTCGGTGCTGAGCCGCCAGGACGCCGAGCAACTGCTGGTGCAGCAACTGGGTGGTGGTGGCCGCCAATGGTTTGCTGCCGATCTTTTTGACGTGTCGGTGACAGCACCCTCGGCCGGCCTGTTTACGGCGCCGGCGCCCAACGAAAAGGGCTTCAACGTGGAGTTGTCGGGCGTGGTCTATTTCCCTCTGAGTGCCCGATGAAGCCCGATCAGTTTCTCCTCGTGACAGCGCAAGGCTGGTGGCAGTTTGCCAATGGCCGCGTCACCGAGCTGCAGTCTTGGCCGCAACTGCAGGGCACAGCCCTGGTGGTGGTGGATTTCGCCGATTCGGCGATCGGCGTCCAGTACTGCAAGGGCAAGGCCGCCTACGCGGCGGCCCAGATTGAAAAAACCGTGCGTTCCGAAGGCGTGATCGACGGACCGGTGCATGTCTTCGTGCACCGGCAGATCGGCCATGCGGACAGCAGCCAGACGCTCTACACGGCCGTGCCGTTGATGCTCTGGCAGGAATTCCAAGCTTGGGCCGCACGGCAGCCCGATCACTGCCTGGTCGTGCCCTTGGCCAGCATGCTCGCCGAGCGTGGCGCCGGCGACCGCCCCCTCATCCTCCGTGCGGGACAGCAACTGCATGCCTATGGGGAGCACGAAGGCAAGATGTATTACGCCTCGGCCGCCGCCATGGGGAGCGAGGCTTCCGATTTTGTCGTGCCCGTGCGCACACTGGCTACGCAGTTGCGCCTGGCCGGCTGGCGTGGTGCGCAGGGCGCGTGCGACTGGGCTTCGGTGCGCAGCGATGCGCTGGCCGACGAGCAGGAACTGGTGCAGCAGCTCGGCGAAGCCGGGGTGATGCAGGCCCAGTTGTTGCCGCACGAAGCTTTCCGCCTGGACACCGACCGCAAGCCGGTCACGGTGTTGCCCGAATGGCTGGGCAAGGTGTCGGTCCAGTCGCTGGCCGCGCCGCCGCTGCTGCGGGCGGCCTGGTTGAGCGAGCGTTACGTCATGCCGCTGGCGGCCATGGTGGCGGTCGTGGCCGTCGGGCTCGGCATCTTTGCCTGGGTGGCTTTCGGCATGGTGCGGGATGAGCAGCAGTCCATGCAGGGTCTGCAATCCGAACTGGAGACGCTGCGCGCGCGCGTGGCCAAGGTATCGGGGACGGGTGTGGCCGGCATGGAGGCGCCCGAGGTGGTGTTTGCCCGCCAGATGGGCTTTGCCGTCATCCACGACCCCATCCGCATGTTGGGCACCGTGCGCCGTGCCGCAGGTGAGACGGTCCGGATACAGCGCCTCCAACTGACCAAGGCGAATGCGTCGAACCCGGCGCGTTTCCGGGTCGACGGGGTGGTGGCCGATGGCTCGCCCGAAGAATTGAGCCGCTTTCTGGCTGCGCTGCGTGCCGAAGGCTGGCAAGCGGAATCCACGGCGCCGTTCGACAGCTCTGTCGGGGCCTTTGCCTACTACCTCAGGGCCGTCGTGCCAGGAAGAAACAGTTGACCGTCTGGTGCGTGCTTCCCGAAGTGCCCGATGACCGACAACCGCTTACCGAAACAGACCGTCGATGAAATACGTTGCCCTGATCCTCAGCTCCATTGCCACGGCCTTGCTGGTCCTGGCTGTGGCGGGCATGGCCGGTCGCCTGGGCGAGCAGCGGCGAGGCCTGCCGCCGCCGCAGGTTTCGGTGAGTGCGCCGACGGCGCAGCAGTTCAATGACCAGGCCGATCTGAAGAATGCCTTGCAGGCGCTGGTGGAGGCCTCGTCTTCGGGTTCGTCCTTCCTCATGCGTCAGGATGGCGGGTCCGCCGCGTCGCTGTTTGCGCTGGCGCCTGCGCAGCCGGACATGCCGCGTGAGCGGGTGCGGGCCCTGCCGCCGGCGCCGCCCGAGCCGCCTGTGGTCAGTGTGATTTTGGATGCCGGTTCCGAAGGCAAGGCGGTGGTCAACGGCCATCTGGTGCGGGTGGGCGATCCGGTGGGCGATGGCCTGACGGTGCGCTCCATCCAGGTCGACTCGGTGACGTTTGCCAACGGCAAGGACCGCAGTTTGCAGGTCACCGTGCCGCTGGATCGCCTGCGCGTGCTGGGGGCTTATCCCTCGGGAGGCCGGCCATGAAGAAGGCGCTCTGGCTCGGTGTGGGTTCGGGAGTGCTGGTGCTTGCGGCACTCGGTGCGTACTGGTTGAAAGCATCGACGCCGGCCACGGATCTTGCTGCTACGCCCCTGGCCGCGGGTTCGGACACGGCCGTATCGCCCCTGGCCCGTGATGGCAACGGCGCTGGCACGGGAGGGTTGGGGCCATCCGATCCGGCCGCGAGTTTGCCGCCGGGCTGGGGTACTGCCCAAAATGCCGATGCGGGCAAGGCCCCGTGGTCCTCATCCGCCGGGGCCGCCCCGGCCACCGCGGCATCGACGCTGACGCGCGAGGAGCGCCGCCAGGTGCGGGCCCAGATCCGCGCCAAGCTGGCCGAGTTGCAGGCCAAGGGCCAGAACGTGACCCTGGCGGAAACCCAGGTGGCGGTGGCCGACATCGAACGTCTGGCTCGCGGCACGCTGGATCCTCGCTACTTTGGTTTGCTGCGCGACACGCTGACGCAGGCGGCCCGTGTCCAGGATCTGAGCCGGGAGCTGACCCAGGTGGCGCAGAGCACCAAGCCCAACGATGTCGTGCGCAAGCAGGCCATCCTGGCCGAGATGCGCGAGCTGAGCTTTCGCCTGACCAGCTCTTCCAAGGCCCTTCAGGCCTATGCCCGTGAAGGGCAGGGGAGCAAGGGATGAAGCCGCTCATGCGCGCCGCCGCCCCGTGCGGGCCTTCCCTGCAGCAGCGAGGTTTCTCCCTGTTGGAGGTGGCGGTCGTGCTCGTGGTGGTCAGCCTGCTGTCCTGGGCAACTTTCGGCGCGTACGAAACCGTCAACAACCAGCGCGCTCGCGAGCTGGCCCAGGGAACGGCGCTGCAGATGCAGTCGACGTTGCGCGCCTTTGCCATGCGCCATGGGCGTCTGCCTTGCCCGGACACGACCGGTCAGGGTTACGAAACCGTGTCCGCCGGTGCCTGTACCGGCAACGGCCAGATCGGCTGGTTTCCGTACGTGAGCGTGGGCACTTCGATTCCTGAAGACGGCATGAAGGCGCGCTATGCGGTCTTTCGCAACGCCAACGGCGCGCTGGCGGCCGATGCCGATCTGGCGGTGACCAAGGAACGGACCGGCGACACTCCCGGCACCGCGACCTACCAGGACGTGACGGACCTGATCGTCGCGCTCAACAACACGGCCGGAGCGACAGTGTCGGCCCATCCCTACCTGACCGGTGACAGTGGCGCCGCCGGCGCTGTCGACTGTGCCGGCAACCAGGTGCAATCGGTGGCCTACTGGATCGTGCTGCCCCTGAAAGACCGCAGCGGCGACGGCGAGCGCCTGGACGCCCCGCACACGACCGGCAGCCTCTGCGCGGCGAGCCCTTCGGCGCCCATGCGTCACGACTTCGACGACGTCGTGCTCGCGGAGTCACCCTCCCAACTGGCCGGCTGGCTTCGCAAGAGCCTGCCCTGAACCGGACCATCCTTTTCGACCACTCTGCTTCATCCACTGCCATGCAACACTCTCTCATGAAAACTCGCAAGACCGTACTGGCAACGACCGCTGCAGTCCTCTCCGCCACTTTGCTGTCGGCCTGCGTGACGCCTCCGCCCCAGAGTGCCAAGAACCTGAGCAATCCGGATGTCGAATCGATGAAGCGGATGCAGGAGGTCGCGACGGCGGAGTCGCAGAAGCTGCTGGCCCAGCAGGAAGCGCTGCTCAAGGAAATGCGCCGCACCGCAGCCGCCAAGGCCATCGAGCCCACCCCTCCGCGTTACGACCCGCTGGAAGGCCGGACGATCAGCGTGGCGATTTCCAAGGGCAACATCAGCCAGATCCTGACGGCCTTCGCCGATGCCGCCAAGGTCAACCTGATCGTCGAGCCGGCCGTGGTGCAGCAAGGTGCGCTGACCGACATGTTCCTCAAGGACGTGTCGCTGCGCGAAGCCTTCAACGAAGTGCTGCGCAGCTACGACGTGGCTGGCGAGATCAACAACCAGACCATGCGCATCCGCCTGCATGAAGAGCGCTTCTTCTCGCTGGGCTTCCTGAACGTCAACTCCCAGCTCAACCTGAGCTCGGGCGGCAACGTGTTCGGCTCCAACATCAACAGCGGCAACACGGCCATCGCCGGCAGCCTGTCGATGAACGCCTCGGCGACCTCGCGCGCCGATCCCTACACCGAAATCGAAAGCAACCTGCGCGCCCTGCTGGGTGAGAGCCGGCTGATGGCCGACGCCGGCCCCGTGTCGCGCACGCAGCAGGACCCGTCGCAGGCCGTGCAACCGGCCCAGCAGTACGGTTTCACGCTCAACCGCACTTCCGGTACGCTGTTCGTGAAGGCCCGTCCGTCGCAGATGCGCGCCGTGGAACGCCTGATCAAGCAGACCCAGGACATGCTCACGCGGCAGGTCTACATCGAGGCACAACTGGTCGACGTCCAGCTCAACGACGGTTACCAGTGGGGCGTCGACTTCACCGCGCTGCGCAGTCGTCTGGCGCTGAACTTCGGTATCGATCCGCTGACGCTGCAGGGCAATACCAACGCTCTGCAAGGCTCGAACGGTAACTACCTGTCGAGCGCGCTGACCATCCCGTCGCGGATCATTGGTTCCTCCACCGGCTCGGCCGGCGGTGGCCTGGCCTACCAGGACAAGAACGGCTCGACCGTGATCAACGCCCTGCGTTCCTTCGGCAACCTGCGCATCCTGTCGAACCCGAACATCCAGGTTCGCAACGGCACGCCTGCGATGCTGTCGGTCGGTACCAGCCAGCGCTACGTGTCGCGTTCGAGCTCGGCCCAGAACAACATCGGCGGTGGCGCCACCACCACGTCGTCCGAAGTGCAGACCGATGCCGTGTTCTCCGGCGTCATGGTGGGTGTGATGCCCATGCTGCGTGAAGACGGCCGCATCGAGTTGCTCATCAACCCGGTGCAGAGCGAAGTCGATCCCAAGAGCCTGGATCTGGTCAACGTCAACGAATACAACCGCGTCAGCCTGCCGCAGGTCGCCTACAAGGGTCTGACCACCACGCTGAACGTCAACGATGGTGACGTGGTGGTTGTCGGGGGCCTGATCGACCAGAAGAGTTCCGGCTCGAACAGCGGCGTGCCCTACTTGGCCGACGTGCCGTTCTTCGGCAAACTGCTGACGCACGAAGGCGACAGCAAGTCGGCCCGCGAGCTGATCGTCGTGCTGCGTGTCCGCATTCTATGAGTCTGATCTATCAGGCGCTCAAGCAAACTGAACGGCAGGCATCAGCTCCCATCGTGGCAGGCGTGAAGCCTGCGGTGACCCCTGTGGTCGCCTCTGCGAAGCCTGCGCCGTGGTTTCAAAAGCCCTTGTGGCTGGGTGGCCTGGTAGCCGCCGCCGGTGTGGCGGCAGGAACATTCTTGGCGCTGGGTGGCCGCATGGCCACGCCACCGTCCGCGCCTGCGTCTGCAGTGGCCGTGCCCAAGGTGTCGGCCGCCATGCCGGCCGCTGCGCGCGTGGACGCCGAAGCGCCGCTGGCGACGGCGGCGCCGATACCGGCGCTGCCTCGGGCCGAGCCAAGGCCTTTGCCGGCGACCGAGCCGCCTTTGCCCACCGCCGGGCCCAAGCTGGTCATGGCCTATGGCATGTCCAGCGCGCCAGCGCCGAAACCGGTTGCCCAGTCTCCCGCCGCTGCGGCTGCCGTGGCTGCGGCAGC
>NZ_BSPB01000017.1:0-78203 GCF_030160815.1 Hydrogenophaga electricum
TTGCTTGTGCATGCGCACTCATCGAAGGCGCGCGTAACCGTTCGGGCTTCACGAAGACCAGCGCGGCGGCCGTGCGTTCTGTACTCAGTCACGGGCTCGATCACCCCAGCCGCTACCAAACTGCACGGGCCGGTCTGGCCGCCTCAACGGCGGCCACACTCTACCGCGCCAGTCAGATATGAAGATACAAGCCGTTGGGCGCTTGCAGCCGCTGTCAGGCCCGCGAAACCGGGCAACCAGGCGTTCGAGGGTGCTTACCGGAAGCGCTGGCGCAGTCGGGGCCAGAACAGGATGACGCACAGGCCGCCCAGCACCAGGGCGCCGGCCTGCAGTTTCCAGGCCGGCATGGCTTCGCCCAGCATCAGCGCCGAGGCGCCCATGCCGAACACCGGCACCAGCAGGGCCGTGGGCGCCACGGCGGCGGCCGGGTGGCGGGCCAGCAGCCAGTTCCAGGCAGCGTAGCCGAACAGCGTGTTGCCCAGCGCCTGCCACAGCACGCTGGCCCAGATCACCGGCCCCGCCGCCGACAGCGCCCCACCGATGGCGGCCGGCCCTTCCAGACCCAGCGACAGCAGCAGCAGGGGCGGCACGGCAAACACGCTGCTCCAGACGGTGAAGTGCAGCATGTTGACCTGCCCGGCGCGTTTGACCACCAGGTTGGCGCAGGCCCAGCAGAAGCCGGCACCGAGCACCAGTGCCACGCCCAGCGCCGTGACGGTGGCGTCCAGGTGGGTGGCGATCAGGCCCAGCCCACCCACGGCGAGCGCCAGGCCGGCGAGCTGGAACGGCTGCACCTTTTCCTTCATCAGCACCAGCGACAGGCCGATGGTGAAGAACACCTGCATCTGCACCACCAGCGAGGCCATGCCGGGCGAGATGCTGCTGCGCATGGCCAGGAACAGCAGGCCGAACTGGCCCACGCCCAGCAGCACGCCGAAGCTGGCCAGCGGCCGCCAGCCGATGGCGGGGCGGGGCACGAACAGCAGCCACGGCAGGGCGGAAAACGTGAAACGCAGGGTGGCGAACAGGAACGGCGGTAGCCCGTTGAGGCCCCAGCGGATGACCACGAAGTTGGTGCCCCAGACGGCGACAACGGCCAGGGCGAGGAGCAGGTGCGAGAAGGGCAAGGGCGGGCGGCGGTGTGGTAGGGCAGCCGAACAGCTTAGCGCAGGCACAGCGCCCCTGATCGGGGGCTGGTCAAACGGGGCGGGCCGGTTCGGGGCGCGTCAGGTGGCCGGCGTCCGGCCGGATCCCGAGCGGCCGATGCCTTGCCAGACGTCGCGGCGCAATTCGGGCGCATGCCGGAACCGGCCGACCCAGCGCTGGGTCAGCGTGGTGGAGCCGGGTTTGTGCACGCCGCGCGTCGTCATGCACAGGTGCTGCGCCTCGATCACCACCGCAACGCCGCGTGGCTGCAGGGTGTCCACCAGGGTGTCGGCAATCTGGCGGGTCAGACGCTCCTGGATCTGCAAGCGCCGGGCGAAGGCATCCACCACGCGCGCGATCTTGCTGATGCCCACCACACGGTCGCGGGGCAGGTAGGCCACGTGGGCGACGCCGATGATGGGCACCAGGTGGTGCTCGCAATGCGATTCGAAGCGGATGTCGCGCACCAGCACCAGGTCGTCAAAGCCGCCAGCGTCTTCAAAGGTCGTTGCCAGCAGTGCTGCCGGGTCTTCTTCGTGGCCGGCGAAAAAGGTCCGGTAGGCCCGGGCGACGCGGCCGGGCGTGTCTTGCAGGCCTTCCCGGTCGGGGTCGTCGCCCGCCCAGCGGATCAGGGTGCGGACGGCGGCTTCCACGTCGGCCTGCACCGGCCGGATGGGTGGGGGCGTGCGGGCATTCATGCGGCGGTCGCGGGGTGGGGGTCCCATGCGGGGAACGGGTCGGGCAGCTCGGCCCAGCCCTTGAGGCCCTTGCGACCTTCGGTGTAGTTCAGGTGCATGGCCCTCCAGGCCTGTTCGATGGCGGCGCGGTCCAGGTTCCGGCCGATGAACACCACCTCGTTGAGGCGGTCGCCCCAGGGCTCCTGCCAGCGCGCCTCGATGGCTCCGCGCTGCGGTGAGCCCTTGGGCGGCCAGTGGTCGCGCGGGGCGCTGGCCCACCAGCGGCCCACCGGTTCGTGGGTGGCGGTGTTGCCGGCGCGCGAATAGCTCACCACCCACTGCGCACGGCTGGCCAGCCAGACGTAGCCTTTGGCGCGGATCAGGCCGGGCAAGGGCTGGTCCATGAAGGTGGAGAAACGCCACGGGTGCAAGGGCTCGCGGCTGCGCAGCACGAAGCTCTCGATGCCGTAGGCCTCAGTCTCGGGCGTGTGCGCGCCTTCCAGTTCACGCGCCCAGCCGGGCATGCTGCTGGCACGCTCCAGGTCGAACCGGCCGGTGCCCAGTATCTGCTTGAGCGGCACCTGGCCGTGGTCGGCGTAGACGACCTCCGCGACCGGGTTCAGCGCCTTGACCACGGCGGTCACCTCGTCGCGCCGGGCCGCGTCCACCTTGTCGATCTTGTTGATGACCACCACATCCGCAAATTCGATCTGCTCGGTCAGCAAAGCGGCCAGGCTGCGGTTGTCTTCCGGGCCGGCGGTTTCGCCGCGCTGCTCCAGCAGGTCCGTGCTGCGGAAATCGGTCAGCAGGTTGAGCGCGTCCACCACGGTGACCATGGTGTCGATGCGGGCCACCTGGTTGAGCGACTCGCCCGCTTCGTCTTCAAAGTCGAAAGTGGCGGCGACCGGCATGGGTTCACCGATGCCGGTCGATTCGATCAGCAGGTAGTCAAACCGGCCTTCAGCGGCCAGCTTGCGCACCTCCAGCAGCAGGTCTTCGCGCAGCGTGCAGCAGATGCAGCCGTTGCTCATCTCGACCATCTTCTCTTCGGTGCGCGAGAGCGCGGCGCCTGCATTCTCGGCCCCACGCTCCACCAGCGAGGCGTCGATGTTCACCTCGCTCATGTCGTTGACGATGACCGCCACGCGCAGGCCTTCGCGGTTGGCCAGCACGTGGTTGAGCAGCGTGGTCTTGCCGGCGCCCAGAAAGCCCGAGAGCACGGTGACCGGCAGGCGCGTGTCGGTAGGGTGGTGGTCTGCCATGGGGGGATGGACTCAGGAACCCCGGACGGCACGCACCAGTGCCTGGGTGTTGTGGCGCATCAGGTCCAGGTAGGTCGCCGCCGGGCCTTTGGCGTCAGAGAGCGAGTCGGAGAACAGCGCGCCGGCCGGCTTGACGCCGGCTTCGCGCCCGAGCTGCTCGATCAGGCGCGGGTCGGCGATGTTCTCGACGAACAGGGCCTGGATGTTCTGCGCCTTGATCTGCCGCGCCAGTTGGGCCACGCCCTTGGCCGAGGCCTCGCTTTCCGTGCTCACGCCCTGCGGTGCGAGGAACTCGACCCCGTAGTCGCGGGCGTAGTAGCCGAAGGCGTCGTGCGAGGTGATGACCTTGCGCTGCGCCGGTGGCACGCCGGCCCAGGCCGCACGGATGTCCTGGTCCAGGGCCTGGAGCTTTTCGCGGTAGGCGCTGGCGTTGCGGCGATAGCCATCGCAGCCGGCCGCGTCGACCCGGCACAGGCCGCGTTCGATGTTGTTCACGTAGGTCTGGACCGCCTTCACGCTTTGCCAGGCGTGGGGATCGTTGGGGCCGTGGTCGTGGTCATGACCGGCATGGGCCGGCGCCTGGGCGGCCTTCGGGTGGTCGTGACCATGGGCGTGTTCTTTCTCGTGTTCATGATCGTGCTCATCGCCGTCTTCGTGCGCGATCGCGTCCACGCCCTCGCTGGCCACCACCCGCGGCCCCTTGAACTTGGTGTTGCGCAGCAGCCGGTCCATCCAGCCTTCGAAGCCCAGACCGTTGGCAAACACGATGTGCGCCTGCGCCACCTGGCGCGCCTGGGCCGGGCGTGGCTGGAACACGTGCGCGTCGGCACCGGGGCCGACCAGCACCTGCACCGCGACGCGGTCGCCGCCCACCTGCTTGACGAGGTCGCCCAGGATGCTGAAGGACGCCACGGCCTGGACGGCGGGTTGGGGTGTCGGTGCCTGTGCCTGGGCGGGTGCGGACAGGGCCAGCCAGCCGACGGTGGCGGTAGCGGCGGCGATCCAGGTGCGGCGGGACGCGAGGGCAGAACGGGCGGTGGGCATGGGGGTTCCTTTCGAGCGGTAGAACAAGGCGGGAGGGCGGTCAGGCCCGGTAATGGGTGGCAGAAGGCCGCTGGTGGCGCAGCGCGCCTTGCGGGGCGGCCATCAGCGAAAACAGGTAGGCCAGCCCGAGCGCCAGCACGATGGTCGGGCTGGTGGGGGTGTCGAACTGGTAGGACACGAGCAGCCCACCGGTGCTGGCCAGCAGGGCCAGGGCCACGGCCAGGACCAGCAGGGGCAGCAGCCGGCGCGTCCACAGGCGGGCGGTGGCGGCGGGCAGCACCATCAGGCCGACAGCCATGAGCGTGCCCAGCGCATGGAAGCCGGCCACGAGGTTGAGCACCATCAGCACCAGGAAGCCGTAGTGCGCCAGGGGCGAGAGGCGGCTGACGCTGCGCAGGAACTGCGGGTCGTAGCACTCCAGCAGCAGCGGGCGCCACAGCAGCCGCAGGGCCAGCAGGGTGACCACGGCGATGCCGCCCAGCAGGGTCAGGGTGGCGCTGTCGAGCGCGAGCACGGTGCCGAACAGCACGTGCAGCAGGTCCACGCTGTTGCCGCGCACCGAGACGATGAGCACGCCCAGCGCCAGCGACAGCAGGTAGAAGGCGGCCAGCGACGCGTCTTCGCGCAGCACGGAGTTGCGTGCCGCCAGGCCCGAGGCGGCGGCGACGGTCAGGCCGGCGGCGATGCCGCCCACCGTCATCGCACCCAGTGAAAGGCCGGCCACCAGGTAGCCCAGCGCCGCGCCGGGCAGCACCGCGTGCGCCATGGCGTCGCCCGTCAGGCTCATGCGGCGCAGCAGCAAAAACACGCCCACCGGCGCCGCGCTGAAGGACAGCGCGATGCAGCCGGCCAGGGCGCGGGCCATGAAGTCGAATTCGGCGAACGGGCCGATCAGGGGCAGGTCGGCGAGGTTCATGCCTGGACTGGCGCCAGGGGGGTGGCGGTGGAAAGGGGGGCGGGTGCGCACAGGGGCGCGTCTTCGTCGAACGGTTCGTGCAGCGCCAGCGCCTCGGCCCAGTGCGCGTCGCTCAGGGCCTCGGCCGTCGGGCCGTAGGCTACGCAGCGGCGTGCCAGCACCAGCGTCGTGGGGAAATGCGCCCGCACGAGGTCGAGGTCGTGCAGCACCGCGACCACCGTGCGGCCTTCGGCGTGCCAGCGGTGCAGGATGGCCAGCAGGTCGGCGGTGGTGCGGCGGTCGATGGCGGCGAAGGGCTCGTCCAGCAGCACGGTGGTGGCGTCCTGCAGCATCAGGCGTGCGAACTGCGCACGCTGCCACTGACCGCCTGAGAGCGCGTCGATGGGGCGTGCTTCGAAGCCCTGCAGGCCCACGGCGGCCAGCGCCTGCCGGGCGCGGTCGTGGTGCTCGGGGCGCAGACGCCCCCAGGCGCCGAAGGCGTGCCACAGGCCCATGGTCACCATCTCCAGCACCGTCACGGGAAAGCTGCGGTCGGCCTGGTCGTGCTGCGGCAGGTAGGCCACGCGAGGCCCGGGTTGTCCGGGCGCAGACAGCCCGCTGACGGTGCCCGTCATGGGGCGCAGCAGCCCGGCCAGGACCTTGAGCCAGGTGGATTTGCCGGCGCCGTTGGGGCCGACCACGGCCAGCAGGGTGCCGGCCGGGACTTGCAGGTTCAGGTGGTGCAGGGCCGGGTGGCGGTCGTAGCCGACGGTGAGGTCGCTGCAGGTGATGCCGCGCTGGGCGGGCAGGGAATCCGGGTTTATCATGTTGCAACTTGATTGCGTTAGCGAAATCATATCGCAACTTTGTTGCGTTAATGGCATCACCATGTCCTCACCTCCGTCCGGCAACCGCCTTCCCGACGACATCCTGGCCCGCATCAGCGCCGCGGGCCTGCGCCGAACCCTGGCCACCCGGGTGGTGCTGGGCCTGTTCGTGGCCGACCCCGGCGTCGTGCTCACGCACGCCCAGGTGCTGGCGCTGGTGCAGGCGCGCGGGCTGGATGTGAACCGCGTGACGCTCTATCGCCTGCTCGACCGGCTGGCCGCCTGCGGCGCATTGCAGCGCGAGACGGACGAGGCCACGCGCACCTGGCGCTTCCGGCTGGCGTCGGCGGCCGATGCCGATGGCCAGGCGCCGCGCTTCGAGTGCGACAGCTGCCACCAGCGCTTCCGTCTGGACGGCGCGAGCGCTTCCACGCGCGAACTCGCCGACAGCCTGTTTTCGCGGCTGGCCGCCCTGGGCCACCAGGGTGTGCGGCTCGAACTGGCGGTGCACGGCACCTGCGCGGGTTGCGCCGATCCGGCGGTCGACGCGCCGGCACCATGATCCGCACCCGGGATCTGACCCACGCCCATGCCGGCGCGGCGCCGCTGCACTTTCCCGATCTGGACCTGCCGGCTGGGCAGACCCTGTTGGTGCGGGGCGATTCGGGCTGCGGCAAATCCACCTGGCTGGCGCTGGCTTGCGGGCTGCTCACTCCCTTGGCGGGCGAGATGTGCGTGGGCGGCGTGTCGGTCGGGGCTTTGTCGCGACCGGCGCGCGACCGCTGGCGGGGCGAACAGGTGGGGTTTCTGCCGCAGCGCCTGCGCCTGAGCGACGCACTCAGCGTGGCCCAGAACCTTGAATTGCCCTTCATCGCCCGCGGTCTTCCGGTGGACCGGGTGGCCGTGGAGGCGGTGCTGAAGCGCCTGGGCCTGGCCGGTCTGGCGCGGCGCAAACCATCGCAGCTTTCGGGCGGTCAGGCCCAGCGCGTGGCGCTGGCGCGCGCCGTGCTGCAACGCCCGGCGCTGCTGCTGGCCGACGAGCCGACCGCGAGCCTGGACGACACCGCCTGCGCCCAGGTGCTGACGCTGTTGCGGGAGACTGCCGACGCCGTGGGCGCCACCCTGGTCGTTGCCACGCACGATGCCCGCGTGGCCGCTGCCTGGCCGCAGGCGCGCGCACTGCGCCTGGCGCCCCACCCGCTGCCGGCCGGGGAGGCGGTGGCATGACCGATCTGCTGCGCCTGTCGTGGCGCTACCTCTGGTCGCGGCCGCTGGCGACCGTGCTCAATCTGTGGCTGCTCACGCTGGGGCTGGCCACGGTCGGCTTCGTGCTGCAGGCCCGTTCCGCCGTGGACCGGGCGTTCGCGCGCGATCTGGCCGGCATCGAGCTCGTGGTCGGCGCCAAGGGCAGCCCGATGCAGTTGATCCTGGCCGGGGTGTTCCACATGGACGTGCCGCCGGGCAACATCCCGCTGGCCGAGGTGCAGACACTGGCCCAACACCCGATGGTGGCCCAGGTGGTGCCGCTGAGCCTGGGCGACAACCTGCAGGGGTACCGCATCGTGGGCACCACCCCCGATTACCCGGCGCTGTACGGCATGCAACTGGCCGCCGGCATCTGGTGGGCGCGCCCGATGGAAGCCGTGCTGGGCGCCCGCGTGGCCGCCGCGACCGGGCTGGGCGAGGGGCAGGGTTTTGTCGGCGCGCACGGGCTGGGCCGGGGCGGTGCCGTGCACGAGGAGGCCGCCTACCACGTGACCGGGGTCATGGCGCCCTGCGGCTGCGTGCTGGACCGGCTGGTGCTCACGCCGACCGAATCGGTCTGGCAGGTGCACGACGACATGCACGGCGCCGCCGACATGGACGCCGAGGACCTGGCCGCCCTGCAGGCCGACCGCGAAGTCACCATCGCCCTGGTGCGCTACCGCTCGCCGCTGGCCGCCGCTACGCTGCCGCGCCTGATCAACGATTCGACCGGCCTGCAGGCGGCCGCCCCGGCGGTGGAGGTGACGCGCCTGCTGTCCATGCTGGGCGTGGGCACGCGTGTGCTACAGGCCGCGGGCGCCGTGCTGCTGCTGGTGGCGGGGCTGTCCGTGTTCATGGCGCTGTGGCACGCGGTGCGCGAGCGCGCGGCCGATCTGGCCATCCTGCGCCTGCTCGGAGCCGGGCCGGGCCGGGTCACCGCCCTGTTGCTGCTCGAAGCGCTGTGGCTGGCCATGCTGGCCTGCGGCCTGGGTCTGCTGCTGGCGCGCGGGCTGTGGTGGGCGCTGGCCCGGCAACTGGCGGACGATCCGTCGGGCGTGGTGGCCATGGCGCCATCGCCGCTGCTGCTGGCGGGCGTGCCGCTGCTGGCGCTGGCCGTGGTGTTTCTCGCCGTCCTGCTGCCGGCCATCGAGGCCTACCGGCAGGACGTGCACCCCTCTTTGAACCCCAGGAGTTGAACCGATGAAACGTGTATTGACCATCACCGCGCTGGCCGCTGGCTTCGCACTGCCCGTGTGGGCCCAGCATTCCGAGCAGGAACTGAAAGAAGACATCCAGCGCCACCGCTCCATGGCTGCGGCGCACGAAGCGGCCGCCAAGTGCCTGGAGGCCGGCAAGGGCGAAAAGGTCTGCATGGCGGAACTCCAGGCGGCCTGCAAGGGTCTGGCCATTGGCAAGTACTGCGGCATGCGCCATGTGCATTGACGCGGTGGCCGTCCTTCTCTGAACCGCCTGCTTTGCGCATGAAACGCCGACTGCTGTGTCTCGCTGCCCTGTCGGGGGCGCTGCTCCCGGGGGCGGGGGCACAAACCCTGTCGTCTCCGCTGGGGAACCCTGCCGGCCCGAGTGCGGGCAAGGGCGCGGGTGCGCCGGCGCCGGTTCCGCACGGTCAGGGGGCGGGCGTGCACAGCCCGCTGAGCCCGTTCGCTCCGCTGAAACCCCGGGTCGACGTGGTGGCCTGGTCGGTGCTGACCGATATCCGCACCGAGGTGCAGAACCGCCGCATCGTGCCGGTGTACCCGGCGGCGGTGTCGGCGCTGCACCAGAAGCGG
Source organism: Hydrogenophaga electricum (assembly GCF_030160815.1). NCBI lineage: Bacteria > Pseudomonadati > Pseudomonadota > Betaproteobacteria > Burkholderiales > Comamonadaceae > Hydrogenophaga > Hydrogenophaga electricum. The sequence continues at coordinate 8,887 of NZ_BSPB01000017.1, forward strand.
ATCAAGGTCCAGGGCTTCATGCTGCCGCTGGAGCCGGGCGAGCAGCAGCGGCACTTTCTGCTGGCTTCGGTGCCGCCCACCTGCGCGTTCTGCACGCCGGGCGGGCCGGAAAGCATGATCGAGATCCGCACCCGCGAGCCGGTGAAATACCGGCTCGACGCGGTGGTGGTGCAGGGGCAGTTCCACGTGCTGCGCGACGATCCCTACGGGCTCTACTACCGCATGACCGAGGCGGTGGGCACGCGCTGAACGCGCCACCTGCGCGGTTTCAGAGAAAACGCGCGGGCAGGTAGGGTGTGGGGTCCACCACCGGGGTGTCGCCGTCGATCTGTTCGGCCAGCAGCCGGGCGCTGACGGGCCCCAGGGTGAAGCCCTGGTGTCCATGGCCGAAGTGGAACCACAGGCCCGGGTGCCGCGGGGCCGGCCCGATCACCGGCTTGAGGTCACCGGTGCAGGGGCGCGCGCCCAGCCAGGGTTCGGCTTCCACCGGCTCGGGCAGGTCGAACAGTTCGCGCGCCAGCGGTTCCGTGCGGGCCAGTTGCACTGGCGTGGCCGGGGCATCCAGGCGCGCGAACTCGGCGCCGGTGGTCAGGCGCACGCCCTGCTGCATGGGGGCCAGCACGTAGCCGCGTTCGGCGTCGAGCAGGGTCAGTGCGGGGCCCGTGCCACCGCGGTAGTGGCGGTGGTAGCCGCGCTTGACGAACAGCGGGAAGCGGTAGCCGAGGGCCCGGATGGCCGCGTCCGACCAGGGCCCCAGCGCGATGACCGCCTGCGCAGCTTCGATTGGACCGTCCGGGCCCTGCACCTGCCAGCCCGTACCGGCCGGGCGCAGCGTGCGGGCGTCGCCCTGGACGATGACGCCGCCGTGGCGCACCAGCAGGTCGGCATAGCGCTGCACGAGTTCGCCCGGGTCCGTGATCGACCACGGCTCCGTCCACTGCAGCGCCCCGGCCAGCCGGGGCTTGAGCGCGGGTTCGGCCGCGGCCAGCGCCTGGCCATCGAGCACACGGAACGGCAGGCCCCAGAGACGCTGCAGGCGTTCGGCGTCTTTCACCTCCTGTTCCAGCGCACGCGGGGTGCGGAATACCAGGCGGAAGCCTTCGCGGCGCACCAGGTCCTGCGCGCCGGCGGCTTCGATCAGCGGCGCGTGCTCTGCCACCGAGCGGCGCGTGAGCTGGCCGTACTCGCGGCAGATCTGCGCATAGCGTTCGCCGCGCGAATGGAACCAGTAGCGCGCCAGTGCCGGCGCCATCGCGGGCATGTCGCCCAGGTGGTAGTGGGCTTCGGTGGCGCGTTGCAGCGCCGTGCGCAGCAACAGGCCCGGGTCTGCCGGGAAGGGGTAGGGCTCCACCGCTTCGCACTGGATGATGCCGGCGTTGCCGTACGAGGTTTCGCGGCCGGGTTCGCGCCGGTCGACCAGCGTGACCGGGTGGCCTCTGAGCGCCAGTTGCAAAGCCGTGCAGGTGCCGACCATGCCGGCGCCCAGGATGAGGATGGGAGATTTCATGGGCTTCGGGACGTGGGCTCGGAGCGGGCGTGCGCGGAAACGGGATTATCCGGAAAGCACGGGGTCGCAGGCTTACCGACGGCCTGCGGGGTGATCGGGGCGACGCTACCATCGGCGCGGTGAACCTCGCCACCCACCCCGTTTTCGTCTCCCTGACCCCCGTCTTCCTGCTCATCGGCGCCGGCTACCTGGCCGGACGCCTGTCGTGGATCCGCGAATCCGCGGTGCGGGATCTTTCCAACCTGGTGTTTTTGCTGCTCATTCCGGCGCTGCTGTTCCGGACCATGAGTGCGGTGCACGTCGAGGCGCTGGACCTGCGGCCGCTGATGGCCTACTTCCCGGCAGCGCTGGCGGTGCTGGCCATCACCATCGCCTGGCGGGGCTTCAACCGGGCCAGCGTGGTCATGGCCATGGGCAGCGTGTTCTCCAACCTGGTGATGATCGGCATCACCCTGGTCGAACTGGCCTACGGCAAGCAGGCCCTGGTGACGCTGCTGACCGTGGTGTCGGTGCACGCACTGACGCTGCTGACAGTGGGGTCGGTGGTGCTGGAGCTGGTGGTGGCGCGCGAAGCCCGGGCCGGCGGCGAGGCGTCGCCACACATCCTGCAGACCGCCTGGTCGGCCTTCAAGGGCGCGTTGATCCACCCGATCCCGCTGCCCATTCTCAGCGGGCTGGCGTTTGCCCAGACCGGCTGGAGCCTGCCGATGGTGGTGGACAAGCCGCTGCAACTGCTGGGCAGTGCCTTCGGACCGATTTCGCTGGTGCTGGTCGGGGTGACGCTGGCGCGCACGCCGCTGCAGGGGCACTGGCGCGACGCGCTGTGGATCTGCGCCGTCAAGAACCTGGTGATGCCGCTGGCCGTGGGCCTGCTGGCCTGGACGCTGGGCATCACGGGCCTTCCGCTGACCGTGCTGGTGGTGGCTGCGGCCATGCCCATGGGGGCCAACGTGTTCCTGTTCGCGCAGCGCTACAACGTGGCCCAGGGCCTGACCACGGCGGCCATGGGGCTGTCGACCGGGCTCGCGCTGTTCTCCGTGAGCCTGGTGATGCTGCTCATGGGCTGGCTCAATCCGTTGTGAGAGCGCCGCCGGTCACTGGCTGATCTTGCGCGCTTCTTCGATCTGGTATTCGAAATACCGCTGGAAGCTGAAGGCCAGGCTGCTCATGAAGGCGATCGTGCCCGCCAGCAGCGCAAAGGCCAGCACGGCGATGGTGAGCCAGTTCGTGGCGCCGGCGTTCGCCTCGGGGTCGAAGCCGGCGTTGTACTGGCGGTTCCACTTTTCGCGGTCGGCCAGCGCGTAGACGATGGCGCTGAGACAGGCGGCCGCGATGGAAAAGCCCAGCAGCGGCACCAGCACCCAGGCCAGGTGATCGTCCTGGCCGTAGGTCTGGACCCGCTCCACGCCCAGCCAGCCCAGCGCCGTGGGCAGCGGGAAGAGCCAGCCGATCCAGTCGCCCCAGCCCCGCAGGTAGAAGCGGTGCAGGCCCAGCGTACCGCCCACGAACGCGATCAGGGCCGCCAGCGTCTTGTTGCGGGGGCGCCCCGTGGGCGCGCCTGTTGCGGAGGGCGTGGCACCGCTCATGCCGCCGGCTCCTCGGGCGGCGTGGTGTTGCCCGCGCCCAGGGTCTTTTCCATCAGCACGATGTCCAGCCAGCGACCGAATTTCCAGCCGCACGAGCGCATCACGCCCACGTGCGCGAAGCCGGCCGCCGTGTGCACGCCGACCGAGCCGGCGTTGGCCGAGTCGCCGATCACGGCCATCACCTTGCGGATGCCGCTGCGCTCCAGCGTGCCCAGCAGTTCGGCCAGCAGGGCGCGGCCCAGGCCGCGGCCGGCCGCTTCGGGCGCGAGGTAGATGGAGTCTTCCACCGAAAACCGGTAGGCCGGGCGGGGCTTGAACCAGTTGCCGTAGGCGTAGCCCAGCACCTGGCCGGCTTCTTCGACGACGAGCCAGGGCAGACCCTTGCTCAGCACGTCGGCACGGCGCAGCGCCATCTCGGCGGCGGTGGGCGGTGTGGTCTCGAAGGTGCCTGTGCCATGAAGCACGTGGTGGGCGTAGATGCGGGTGATGGCGTCGAGGTCGTCTTCGCGGCTGGGACGAATGAGGGGCATGGTGCGGGGGAAACGGTCGGGGTGGTGATTCTGGCTCGGCCGGCTATAATCGCAGGCTTTGCAGCGTTTCGCTGGCCGGGTGGTCAGTCGTGTGTCTCAATCGCTGCAGAACATGTCGGCACCCGGAGAAATTCATTTCCGGACCGGCCAAGTTACCACCCGAAGGATAAATCATGGTCGTCATTCGACTCTCCCGCGGCGGCGCCAAGGCTCGCCCGTTCTACAACATCGTGGTTGCCGACAAGCGCAATCGCCGCGATGGCCGCTTCATCGAGCGCATCGGTTTCTACAACCCCCTGGCCAAGGGTGGTGAAGAACCCCTGCGTATCGCCCAGGACCGCCTGACCTACTGGACCGGTGTGGGCGCCCAGGCTTCCGACACCGTGAACCGCCTGATCAAGCAGAACGCCGCCAAGGCTTCGGCCTGATCGGTTGCTGGCAACGTGAGCCACCCCAACGGCTCATCGAACGGCCCGTTCGAGGCATCGCCCCTGCCGGGGGATGCGGTCGAACTGGGCCGTTTTCTTGATGCCTGGGGCATCAAGGGCTGGGTCCGCATCCAGCCGCACAGCGCCGACACCCGGGCGCTGTTCGCCACCACCGAATGGTTTCTGTTGCCCCCCGAAGCGCGCTTCGGCAAGGGGTTTTCCGCGTTTTCGGCGCCAGTGCGCGTGCAGGTGGCTGACATCAAGACCCATGCGGATGGCATCGTGGCCCGTCTGCAAGGCATGGACGACCGCAATGCCGCCGAGGTTCTGAAGGGCGCCCGCATCCACGTCTCGCGCCAGGCCTTCCCGCCGGCGGAGGAGGGCGAGTACTACTGGGTCGACCTCATCGGCCTGGAGGTGGTCAACCGCCAGGGCGAGCACCTCGGCGTGGTGCGCGACCTGCTGCCCACCGGCCCGACTTCGGTGCTGGTGATGGACTGCACCGAGACCGTCGACGGCGTCGACAAGCCCGCCGAGCGCATGGTCCCCTTCGTGTCGGCCTACATCGACGACGTGAACCTCGCCGAGCGGCGCATCACGGCCGACTGGGGCCTCGACTACTGAGACCGTGCGCCGCCCGTGGGCGGTGCCGGCCGTTTGGGCCCATCGCTCACGCGCGCCGCCCGGCGACAATCCCGCCATGCGCTTCGACGTCATCACCCTGTTTCCCGAGCTGTTCGAGCCGTTTTTCACCAGTGGCATCAACCGGCGGGCGTTCGAATCCCGGCAGGTGGATGTGCGCCTGTGGAATCCGCGCGACTTCGCCGAAGGCAACTACCGCCGTGTGGACGACCGGCCGTTTGGCGGCGGGCCCGGCATGGTCATGATGGCCGAGCCCCTGTGGCGCTGCCTCCGGGCCATCCGTGCCGATCGCGGTGAGGTCGAGCAAGGGGCGCCCGGAGGGCGTGCGCCCGTGGTGCTTTTTTCGCCCATCGGCCGGCGGCTCGACCACGCGTCCGTGGCCGACTGGGCGACGGACGCACGGGGTGCGGTGCTGGTCTGCGGTCGCTACGAGGGCATCGATCAGCGTTTCATCGACGCCTGCGTGGATCGCCAGATCAGCCTGGGGGATTTTGTGCTGTCGGGCGGCGAGATCGCGGCCATGGCCCTGCTCGATGCGGTGGCCCGTCTGCAGCCCGGCGTGCTGGGTGACGAGGGCAGCCATCAGCAGGACAGCTTCAATCCGGCACTGGACGGCCTGCTGGACTGTCCGCACCACACCCGGCCCGAAGTCTGGACCGGGCCGCAGGGGCCGATGGCGGTGCCGGAGGTGCTGCTGGGCGGGCATCACGAACGCATTGCCCGCTACCGCCGCGAGCAGAGCCTGCAGTTGACCGCACGCGAACGCCCCGACGTGCTGGCCACGGTGCGCGAATCGGGCCGGCTCAGCCGCGCGGATGAGGCTTTTCTGCAACAGCGCAAAGTGCCCGCCGACGCTCGGCGCTGAATACTCCCCGGGTCTTCCCTGGGGTGCTCCCGCTGGTGACCTGTCAAGCAATCCGGTGCTTTTTTGTGGGATTTCACCGCTCCTGTGACGCACGCCACAGAATCAAGAAGTCAAGCTACAAAAAGGAAAGCGCATGTTGGGCATCGTGGCGGGCGTGACATGGACAGCCATGTTTCTGCTTTGGTACGGGTATTTGCGTGCCAAAGGGGTGGCTGCCGTGGTCTCCGGGGCGCTGGCCGGGGTGCTGGCGGTCTTGGTGAGCGGGGTGGTCGCGGACACCTTCTTGGTAACGGGGCACACGGTCTCCAGCCTCATGCCCACCGCGCTGGTTTTCGGGTTGGCGGCGTTGCTGCCTCTGGGGCGCCTCTGGCGTTCCTTGCGCGCGCAGGCCGAGGTGCCGCCGTCATTGATTTCCGAAGTGCTCGCCGAAGAAGAGTCCGACGCGATGCCTGCGTCTCGCGTTCATGCGGACATGCGGGAACAGGCAGGGCAGCTCGCGAAGCTGCGCGAGCATTGCCAACGGGTTTTCACCCAAGACCACATCACGCCGGAACGCGCTCGCGGTTTGCTGACCAGGCTGGAGGCGGTGAGCGCCGTGCGCAACGACAAAGACCTGTTCATGCTCATGCTGACGCTGCAAGAGGCGGTGGCGCACGAAACCATCAGCTTCCGGGAGCAGGAATCGGTCCGGTACTGGCTGGGCGTGGTGTGCGGCGAACAGGTGGTTCCGCCCGACTTCTGGCGCTACGACGAGGGGCAGACGGTGCAGGACGACGGGGTCGCCGATCCCCAGGAGGCGTATCTGCTGGCCAATACCTCGCTGACCCGGGAAGGACGCTATGTGTTCGATTACCGCGATCCCCAGGGGCACCCGAGCACGCGACAGGTGGATGTTCTGTACGTCGACGGCGACTACATCGATGCCTTCGATCACCGTCACCAGTCCATCCAGACGTTCTGCAAAGGCCGTATCGATGGCAAGGTCACGGACGTCGAAACCGGGGAGGTGCTGGCGCCCTGGGAGATGACGCGCACCCGGTTGGGGATCGAGCGGGTGGGTAGGGAAGAGATCGGTCGGCGCGCCGATGTATAATCCAAGGCTTTTCGATCCTCTGGCCGGCCGTCGCGACCGGTGGTGCCTCCCGAGGCGCCAGGGAATCGCGGCCTTCAGTGCAGCGCGGCCATGATCGGTAAACAGGAAACCATGAACCTCATCCAGACCCTCGAGCAAGAAGAAATTGCTCGCCTGAACAAGACCATTCCCGCGTTTGCCCCTGGCGATACCGTGATCGTCAATGTGAACGTGATCGAAGGCACCCGCAAGCGCGTGCAGGCCTACGAAGGCGTGGTGATCGCCCGCCGCAACCGTGGCCTGAACTCCAGCTTCATCGTGCGCAAGATCTCCAGCGGCGAAGGCGTGGAGCGTACCTTCCCGCTGTACAGCCCGCTGATCGCCAGCATCGACGTCAAGCGCCGTGGTGATGTGCGCCGTGCCAAGCTGTACTACCTGCGTCAGCGCAGCGGCAAGTCGGCCCGCATCAAGGAAAAGCTGGGCGCCTGATCGCGCTTCTGCCGATCCCGGAAGCCCCTGTGCCCACCCGGACCAAAAGCCGCTCTCCGAGCGGCTTTTGTCGTTTCGGGCCTATGCTCGCCGCCCATGTCGCGTCTTCTGCCTGCCTTCGATCCCCGCCAGGTGCCCGTGTTGCCGGGCGTCGCCAGCACCGGCCTGATGCCCGCGCGGGCGGACCGGCTCACCGCCGACGGCCTGCGCCAGGTGTTTGCACACCCGCCGGTCTGGACGCCGGAAGTCCTGCGCGAACAGCGTTTCATGGACCGTTCGCCGGCGGAGGCGGCGGTGCTGGTGCCGCTGGTGCAGCGCGATCGCCTCCACCTGTTGCTGACCTTGCGGACCCAGCACCTGTCGACGCATTCGGGCCAGATTGCCTTTCCAGGCGGCAAGGTGGATGCGGAAGATGCCGATGCCACGGCGGCCGCCTTGCGCGAGGCGCGGGAAGAGATCGGCCTGCCTGCCGATCATGTGGAGGTGTTGGGGACCTTGCCCCTGTACGTGACCGGGTCGGCCTTTCACATCACGCCCGTGGTGGCGCTGGTGCGTCCGGGCTTCGCGCTGCAGCCCAATCCCGCCGAGGTGGACGATGTGTTCGAGGTCCCGCTGGACTTCCTCATGGATCCCGTCAATCACCACCGGCACGCATTCGACTGGGAAGGCGGGCGGCGCGAGTGGTATTCCATGCCGTACCAGGAGCCATCCGTCGGGGGCGAGCGCGAGCGTTTCATCTGGGGCGCCACCGCAGGCATGCTGCGCAACCTTTACCGCCTGCTCAGCGCCTGAGGTGCGAGCGGGAGATGGCCGGCACCGCCGGTATCATCGGCCCATGAGTTTTCTTGCCGTTCTTGTGGCCCTGTTGCTGGAGCAGGCGCGCCCCCTGGCTTACGACAATCCGGCCCATTCCCTGCTGCGCGGCTGGGCGCGGCTGGTGCGCCGCAACCTCGACGCCGGGGAGACGGCCCATGGCTGGCTGGCCTGGGGGCTGGCGGTGGGCGTGCCCGCGCTGGTTGCAGCCGGTGTCTTCTGGCTGGTGGACACCTTCAGCACCGTGCTGGCCTTCGTGTGGCTGGTCGTGGTGCTGTACGTCACCCTGGGTTTCCGGCAGTTCAGCCACCATTTCACCGCCATCCGGCAGGCCCTTGAACAGGGCGACGAAACCGCTGCGCGCCAGGGCCTGGCGCAATGGCTGCGCGTCGACGCGGCCAGCCTGCCGCGGGCCGAGTTGCTGCGCCAGGTGATCGAGCACTCGGTGCTGTCGGCGCACCGCCATGTGTTTGGCGTGCTGGTGTGTTTCGTGGTCTTCGGCATGCTGGGGCTGGGCCCGGCCGGGGCCGTGTTCTACCGGATGGCGGAGTACGTGGCGCGCACCTGGCGCCTGCGCCACGACGTGTCGTCCAGCCCGGCGCTGGAGACAGCGGCCGTCCGCGGCTGGGGCTGGGTGGACTTTGTGCCCTCGCGCGTGACCGCCGTCGGCTTTGCCGTGGTGGGCAACTTCGAGGAGGCGGTGGCGAGCTGGCGCAGCGACGCGCCCCAGTACGCCCCGGGCGGCGACGGGGTTGTGCTGGCTGCCACGGCGGGCGCCATCAACGTGCGCCTTCGGCCCTTGCCCGAAGGTGTGGTGCCCGACGAGTCGGTCGGCCGCGCCGAGCCGCAGCTGGCGCATCTGGCGTCGGTCGTCGGTCTGGTCTGGCGCAGCGTGGTGCTGTGGATGCTGGTGCTGGCACTGCTGACCTTCTCCGGTCTGCCGGCCTGATCTTCAGTAGCTGCGTTTGGCAGCGAGTTCGTCGAACAGCTCGCCATAGATGCGGTAGCGGCTGGCGCTGATGCCCGTGGCGGGCAGCGCTGCCGCCGGGTCCGTCTGCACGTGGGGAATCACCGCACAGCCGGGTTCGTGCCGGTGCGTGCAGTTGTGAAACCGGCATGCGCCCAGATGCTGGTGCAGGTCGGGCATCAGGCGCGCCAGGTCCATGGCATCGATGTGATGCAACCCGAATTCCTGGAACCCCGGGGAATCGATGAGCGCGGTGTGCCGCTCGCCATCGGTCCAGTACCAGGTGGTGCTGGTGGTGGTGTGCTTGCCGGAATTGAGCGCGCGTGAAATCTCGCCGGTCTCGGCCCGGGCGTGGGGCACCAGGCGGTTGACCAAGGTGCTCTTGCCGGCCCCCGAAGGCCCCAGGACCAGCGTGGTGTGCCCGTGCAGGCGTTCGTTCAGCGCGGGCAGGCCGCTCTCGTCGCCCGGGGCCCGCAGTTGCAGCGGCAGCACCTCGCAGCCCATGGCGCGGTAGGGGGCGAGCCGGTTCCAGGCACGGGCAAAGGCCGTTTCTAGGTCGCGCTTGTTCAACCCGATCACCACGTCGATGCCCGCTGCCTCAGCGGCCACCAGGGCCCGGGCCAACTGGCTTTCGGAGAACTCCGGGTCGGCCGCCACCAGCACCAGCACGCGATCGAGGTTCGCGGCAAACGACTTCGTGCGCACCTCGTCCTGCCGGTAGAACAGGTTGCGCCGGGGCTCCACCTGTTCGATGCTGCCTTCGTCACCGGAGGGCTGCCAGCGCACACGATCGCCGACCACGACCTCGTTCTTCTTGCCGCGGGGATGGCAGATGCGGCGTTGCCCATCGGCGCTTTCCACCAGACAGTGCCGGCCATAGGCGGCAACCACCAGACCGGATTCCAGCGAGGTGGTCGCCACAGGCGAGGGCGCGCGGCGGGTGGCGCGGCTCATGCCGAGGCACCTTGCAGCCGGCCGATGCGTTCGTGGGCCGGTGGGTGCGAGTAGTAGAAGCGGGCGTACACGGGGTCGGGTGTGAGCGTGCTGGCGTTGTCCTTGTAGAGCTTGAGCAGGGCGCTGGCGAGATCCTGGCCGTTGGTCTGGGTGGCGGCGTAGGCGTCTGCTTCGAACTCGTGCCGGCGCGACAGCTGTGCCATCAGCGGCGACAGGAAATAGGCCGGCAGCGGCACGAACAGAAGGAACAGCAGCAGGGCCAGGGCATCGTTGGGGGCGTCCAGTGCCGGCTGCACGCCCAGCCCGGTGTAGAACCAGGCTTGCTGCGACAGCCAGCCGAGCAGGGCGAAACCGATCAGGCTGACCGCTGCCATCAGCACCATGCGCTGGGCGATGTGTCGGCGGCGGTAGTGGCCGAGTTCGTGGGCCAGCACGGCGTCGATTTCGGGCGGGCTCAGTTGCTGCAGCAGGGTGTCGAAGAATACCACCCGCTTGGCGGCGCCAAAGCCGGTGAAGTAGGCGTTGGCATGGGCGCTGCGGCGGCTGCCGTCCATCACGAACAGGCCCTGGGCGGCAAAGCCGCAGCGCTGCATGAGGGCCGACACACGGGTCTTGATCGCTTCGTCGTCCAGGGGCTGGAAACGGTTGAACAGCGGGGCGATGAGGGTGGGGTAGATCACCATCAGCACCAGATTGAAGCCCATCCAGACCGCCCAGGCCCAGAGCCACCATCGCGGGCCCGCCGCGCCCATGAGCCACAGCACCAGCGCGGCCATCGGCAGGCCGATGAGGGCGCCGACCAGCAGGCCCTTGACCAGATCGGCCCACCACAGGGCGGGGGTGATGCGGTTGAAGCCGAAGCGCGCTTCAAGCCGGAAGGTGTTCCAGGCACTGAACGGCAGGTTGAGCACCGTGCCGATCAGGCCGAAGGCGCCCAGCAGGGCCAACTGCTGCAGCAGGCCAGGCCCCAGCCAGGTCAGCAGCGTCTGGTTGAGCAGGTGCAGGCCGCCCAGCAGGGTCCAGCCGAGCAGCAATACCGTCTCCCAGGACGACTCGAGCAGCCCGAACCGCAGGCGGGCCAGTGTGTAGGCGGCGGCTTTCTGGTGGGCATCCAGGCCGATGGTGGCGGCAAATGCGGCCGGTACCGCGTCCCGGTGCCGGGCCACGTACCGGGTCTGGCGGCTGGCCAGGACGGTGCGCACCACCAGGGTCAAAACCAGCAGGGCGCAGAACACGTAGGTGAAAAAGAGCGAGCCATTGTCCATGGCGGGAGTCTAGCGGGCGCGGCGGCGGTTGCCGTCGCAGTTGGCGCCCGGCCTTCGGCGACAATCGCCGCCATGAATGCGCCCATCCCGATGTCCGAATCCGCTGTTGCCCCTGTCGCGCTCGCCAAAAGCGACCTCAACCTGGTCTGGCTGGACTGCGAAATGAGCGGCCTCGATCCGGAAAAGGAGCGCTTGCTGGAGATGGCGGTGGTCATCACCAGCCCGGATCTGTCGCAGCGTGTGGAAGGGCCGGTGCTGGTGATCCATCAGAGCGACGCGCTGCTCGGCGCCATGGATGCCTGGAACAAGGGCACGCATGGCCGCAGCGGCCTGATCGACAAAGTCCGGGCGAGCACACTGACCGAAGCTCAGGCCGAAGCCGAGATGCTGGCGTTCATCGCCCAGTATGTGCCGCGCAATGCGTCGCCGCTGTGCGGCAACAGCATCGGGCAGGACCGGCGCTTTCTGGTCAAGTACCTGCCCAAACTGGAAGCGTATTTCCATTACCGCAACCTGGACGTGAGCACGCTCAAGGAACTGGCGCGCCGCTGGAAGCCCGAGGTTTACGCGAGCTTCAAGAAGCACCAGAAGCACACGGCGCTGGCCGACGTGCACGAGTCGATCGACGAGCTGCTGCACTACCGGGCGCATTTCTTGCGCTGAAGCCGTCATCGCCCGGTGGCGCGGCGCCGCCGGTTGGCCGCGTGTCAAAATTGCGGCCTTCACGAGATTGACACATGACCAAGAAGAACCGTTCGAGCTTCGTCTCCCGGCACACCGACGTGTTGCAACTGGGGGCCGCCATCGCCTTCCTGCTGCTGGTCGGCCTGTATGCGTCACTGACGGGGGCCAACGTGGCGGGGCTGTCGGGCTCGTCAATCTGGCTGATGATTGTTGCGGCCGTGGTGGGTGGCTACATGGCCATGAACATCGGTGCCAACGACGTGGCCAACAACATGGGGCCGGCGGTGGGTTCGGGCGCCATGACCATGGGGTGGGCCATCCTGGTGGCCGCCGTGTTCGAAGCCCTCGGCGCCATCATTGCCGGTGGCGACGTGGTGGGCACGATCAAGGGCGGCATCATTGCCAGCGACGCCATCGGCGGGGCCACCCAGTTCGCGTGGGTGATGTTTGCGGCCCTGCTGGCCGGGGCCATGTGGCTGCATCTGGCCACCGCCATCGGGGCGCCGGTCTCGACCACGCACTCCATCATCGGGGCGGTCATGGGGGCCGGCATCGCGGCCGGCGGCTGGGGCCTGGTCAACTGGGGCACCATCGGCTCCATCGTCGTGAGCTGGGTGGTCTCGCCGATCTCGGGCGGGCTGGTGGCTGCGGCCTTTCTCTATCTGATCAAACGCAGCATCACCTACCGCACCGACATGACCGAGGCAGCGGCGCGTGTCGTGCCCTGGCTGATCGCTGCGATGGCTTGGGCGTTTGGCACCTACATGCTGCTCAAAGGCCTGGGTCAGCTGATGAAGGTCAGCTTCTGGCCCGCGGTGCTGGCCGGTGCGGTGTTCGCCGGGGGGGTGTGGGCGTTGGTGCGAGGCCCGATCGCGCGCAAGGCCCGCCTGCAGGACAACACCAAAGCCGGCGTCAACCGCCTGTTCATCTGGCCGTTGCTGTGTTCGGCGGCCTTGTTGAGCTTTGCCCATGGTGCCAACGACGTGGCGAACGCGGTCGGGCCCCTGGCGGCCATCTATGAGGCGGTCAAGCAGGGGGCGGTGGCCACCACCGCGGCCACGCCGCTGTGGGTCATGGTGCTGGGCGCGGCCGGGTTGTCGGTGGGGCTGGCGCTGTACGGGGCGCGGCTGATTCGCACCGTGGGCAAGGAAATCACCGAGCTGGACAACATGCGGGCCTACTCGATCGCCATGTCGGCCACGCTGACGGTGATCGTCGCCTCCCAGCTGGGCATGCCGGTGTCCACCACGCACATCTCCATCGGGGCGGTGTTCGGCGTCGGTTTCCTGCGTGAGCTGCTCAAAGTCAATTACGCCAAGATGGAGGCGGCCGTGTTCGCAGGCCATCAGGGCGAAGACCGGGGAGAGGTCGAAGCTTATCTGCGGCGTTTCGAAGCGGCCGAAATCAGCGAGAAGAAGCGGATGCTGGCCGACATGAAGAAGCGCGCCAAGGCGCGCGAGATGGCGGTTGGCGCGGTGTTCGACAAGAAAGAGCAGAAGGCGCTGAAGAAGGTCTACAAGAAAGAGATCGTCAAGCGTTCGGCGGTGCTGCGCATCGTGGCCGCCTGGATCGTGACCGTGCCGGCCACGGCGGTGCTGGCGGCGATCCTCTACCACGTGGTGGCTGAAGTCCTCGGTTGACGCGGCACCGTTGGCCAGGGTGTTGCGGGAAAACCCTAGCCGTGCCATAATTCGAAATTGTGCTTTTTGGCGCAATCCATGTGCATCTGCCTCACACAAGAGGCCTCCCGTATCGTTTGAACCGCCTCCGGTTCATCGCAGGCATCGCTTGATGTCCCGCACGACGGATGAGGCCACTCGCTGACCACTGGCTTCTCGGCCAGACCGCCAAGCGTGACCGTTTGTGGTTGATGTGTTTGACCACCAACGGAATCCGGTGTCGGCTTCGTGTCTGATCGGTTGATCAGGCCTCGCACCGTGCTCCTCTTTGGCGCTTTCCTGCGCCTGAATATCATGAGCGACGCTTTCGACGTCCGCGGCGATGAGGCCGTGGAAATTTCTTCTTTGCCCGCACCGGTCGACGCTTCGGCGTTTGCCGCGCTCGGCTTGGCTCCGGAACTGGTGCAGGCCGTGGCCGATCTCGGTTTCGAGCAACCCACCAAGGTCCAGAGTCTGGTCGTGCCCATGGCCCTCCAGCCTGGTGTGGCCACCGCCGGCGAGGCCCGTTATGCCGACCTGATGGTTTCCAGCCAGACCGGCAGTGGCAAGACGGCGGCCTTTCTGCTGCCGCTGCTGCACACGCTGATCCAGCAAAAAAACGAACAGGCCGATGCCGAGCGTCAGGCCTTTGAGCGGGCCGCTGCCGAAGCGCTGGCTTCCGGCCAGCCGGCGCCCAAGCGGCCCAAGCGCAAGAACCCCACGCTGGCCCGCCACTTCAAGCCGGCCACGCCCGGCGCGCTGGTCCTCTGCCCGACGCGCGAACTGGCCCAGCAGGTGGCGCACGACGCCATCGATCTGGTGCGCCATTGCCGCGGCATGCGCATCGCCTGTGTGGTGGGCGGCATGCCCTACCAGATGCAGATTGCCCGCCTGCAGAACGCCGATCTGGTGGTGGCCACGCCCGGCCGCCTGCTGGACCTGCAGCGCTCGCAACAGATCCAGCTCGACCAGGTGCAATTCCTGGTGGTCGACGAGGCCGACCGCATGCTTGACCTGGGCTTTGCCGACGATCTGGCTGAAGTCAACAACCTGACCAGCCAGCGCCGCCAGACCATGATGTTCTCGGCCACCTTTGCGCCGCGCATCCAGCAGCTCGCGCTGCGCGTGATGCACGAAGGCGGCAAGCACGTGCAGCGCGTGCAGGTCGATACCCCGCAGGAAAAGCATGCCAACATCAAGCAGGTTCTGTTCTGGGCCGACGATGCCGGCCACAAGCGCCGCATGCTCGACCATTGGTTGCGCGATGCCTCGATCAATCAGGCCATCGTGTTTGCCAGCACCCAGATCGAGTGTGATGCGCTCGCGACCGACCTGCAGCAGACCGGCTTTCACGCCGTGGCGTTGCACGGAGCCCTCAGCCAGGGGTTGCGCAATCGGCGCCTGACGGCGCTGCGCAATGGTCAGGTGCAGATCCTGGTGGCCACCGACGTGGCCGCGCGCGGCATTGACGTGCCCACGATCACCCACGTGTTCAACTTCGGGCTGCCGATGAAAGCGGAAGACTTCACGCACCGTATCGGCCGCACCGGTCGTGCCGGCCGCGAAGGGGTTGCCGTGACCTTTGCCGAGTTCCGCGATCGCCGCCGCATCGGCGACATCGAAGCGTTCACCCACCAGCGCATGAGCGCGGAAGTGATTCCGGGTCTGGAGCCGCGCCAGCGTCCGCCCCAGCCCGACCGTGGCGAGCGCGGCCGCTTCGACCACCGTCGCGACGGACGCCGGCAGGACTCCCGCAACGGCGGTGGCGGTCGCTCGCAAGGTTTTGGCGGCTTTGGCCGCTCCGAGGGGCCGCGGGAACGCCGGGAGTGGAATGACCGTCCCGCCAGCGGACAACCGTCGCGGCAGGCGCGCCCCCAGATGTCGCGTGATGGTGGCGACGCTCGCGGTGCATTCGCCACCGCTCGCCCGGCCCCGCGACGCGAAGGTGCCGCACGGCCTGCTCCGCGCCGCAGCCCCCGCTGAGGGCGCCTTCAGGGGGCTGCGCAGCCGCTGCTCCCTGTGGCTGATCGTTGCCGGTGGTGGCGGTCAGCGTCAGAGCATGCCGCGCAGCACGCCCAACGCGAAAGGCAGACTGACGACTCCCAGCAGGGTGGACAGGGTCACCAGTGCCGCGACGTAAGGGCCGTTGTAGCCCATGCGAGCCGCCAGCACATAGCAGCTGGAGGCCGTGGGCAGGGCTGCAAACATCAGCAGCACCGTGGCCTGCAGCGCATCCAGCCGGAACAGGTGCACCAGGCCCAGGGCCAGCAGCGGCGTGCCGACATGTTTGACCACCAGCACGGCCACACCCAGGCTTTTGCCGGCATGGAGCGAGCCCAGTTGCATGCCTGCCCCCGCGGCCATCAACCCCAGGGCCAGTGACGCCTGGCCGATCCGGTTGATCGTCGGTTCGAGCCAGCCAGGCAGGGCAAAACCCAGCAGATTGGCCGCCAGGCCGGACGCGGTGCCGATGATCAGCGGGTTGCGCAGCAGCTCGCGCCCAAAGCCACGCTGCGCATGGCGGGCCATGGGCCACACGGCGCCGACATTGAACAGCGGCACGCACACGCCAATCAGCACCGCGATCATCTGCAGGCCTTGTGGACCTGCCACCTTGCCGACCAGCGCCAGGGCGATGAACGAGTTGAAGCGGAACCCGACCTGCGCACTGGCTGCGTGCAGACGCACGTCCATGTGGCGGCCGATGAGCGGCCAGCGGGGCAGCGAATAACTCAGCGCGATGGAGCCGACGCCCAGGGCCAGGCCGGCGCCGATGAGGCTGGAGGCGCTGCCCAGATCGAGCGGACTGCGGGCGATCGAATGGAACAGCAGAACCGGGAACAGGAAGTAGTAGACCAGGCTCTCCACCGGTTCCCAGACTTTGCGATTGAGGGCTGTGAAACGGCAGACCAGGTAGCCGCACAGAATCAGCGAGAAGTCGGGAAACAGCAGTTGGGCAAAGTTCACCGGGCGAGCATAGCGCGTTGACCGGCCGACGGCCTGCGCAGAGTGGCCGCGCTCTTGGTAGTCACCCCATGTACGGCGGTGGGGGGCGGCGCTACAGTGCCCCGTGGCGCGCGGGTAACATGCCTGCTGCTATCGTTTTGTTTCAACGACCCAAGGAGTACAAGCCATGGTTTCTCGTCGTCAATGGGTGCTGATCGGTCTGGCCAGCATGGCCGCCACCGGTACCGTGTTTGCGCAGGCCTTTCCGTCGAAACCGATCCGGTTGCAGGTGCCTTTTGCACCGGGCGGGACGACGGACATCATCGCGCGCGTGATGTCGGAACCCCTTGGCAAAGCCCTGGGCCAGAGCGTTGTGGTCGAGAACAAGGCCGGCGGCGGCGGCGTGATCGGCGCCACCGAGCTGGCACGCGCGGTGCCAGACGGGCACGTCATTGGCATGGCGACGGTGTCGACGACGGCGGCCAATCCGGCGATCAACCCGAAGATCCCGTACAACACGCTGACCGATTTCACGCCCATCATCAACATCGCCGCGACGCCCAACGTGATCGCGGTGCACCCTGGCTTCCCGGCCAAGGATTTCGCCGGCTTCCTGGCCGAAATCAAGAAGAACCCTGGCAAATACAGCTACGCCAGTTCCGGCACCGGCGGCATCGGTCACCTGCAGACCGAGCTGTTCAAGAGCCTGACGGGCGCCTTCATCACCCACATTCCCTACCGCGGTGCAGGGCCGGCGCTCAACGACACCGTGGGCGGCCAGGTGCCGATCATCTTCGACAACCTGCCTTCGGCACTGCCGCACATCAAGTCCGGCCGCCTGGTGGCGCTGGTGGTCGCGGCACCGCAGCGCCTGGACGTGCTGCCCGATGTGCCGACTTTCAAGGAGGTGGGGCTGGAGCCGGTGAACCGCATGGCGTATTACGGCCTGATCGGTCCCAAGGGCATGCCCAAGGAGGTGGTGGACAAGATCTACAGCGCGACCAAGCAGGCGCTCAACGACCCGGCGGTGAAGAAGCGCATCGAGGACACGGGCTCGCTGATCGTGGGCAATTCGCCGACCGAGTTTGCCGATCAGATCAAGGCCGAATACGAGGTCTACAAGACGGTCGTGACCAAACAGAAGCTGTCGTTGAACTGATGGATGCGGGCGCGCTGGCGCGCAGCGAAGGCAGCGCGGGTACCTTCATCGACAGCCTCTGGCTGGAAGAAGGCCTGTCCCGCAACACCCTCGATGCCTACCGGCGCGACCTGATGCTCTTCGGGCGCTGGCTGGCTTCACCCGCTGGCGGCGCCAAAGCGCTGCCAGAGGTCGGCGAAGCCGATATCCACGGCTACTTTGCCGAGCGCCACGCCGACACCAAGGCCACCACGGCCAACCGCCGCCTCACCGTTTTCAAGCGCTACTACCGTTGGGCACTGCGTGAACACGTCATCAGCGCCGACCCCACCTTGCGCCTGCTGGCCGCGCGGCAGCCTTTGCGGGTGCCCAAAACCCTCTCCGAGGCCCAGGTCGAGGCCCTGCTGGCCGCGCCGGACACGGGGATACCACTGGGTTTGCGTGATCGCGCCATGCTGGAGCTGCTGTACGCGAGCGGTCTGCGCGTGAGCGAACTGGTCACGCTGCGGACCTTTCATGTCGGGCTGAACGACCACGTGCTGCGCATCACGGGCAAGGGCGACAAGGAGCGCCTCGTGCCCTTCGGGGCCGAGGCGGCCCGCTGGCTGAGGGCCTATCTGGACGAGGGCCGGCCACAGATCCTGGCCGGGCAACAGAGCGAAGACCTGTTTGTCACCGCGCGCGGCTCGCGTGCAGGGGAGGCGATGACGCGGGTGATGTTCTGGGGGCTGGTGAAAAAGTACGCGCGACAGGCCGGCATCACGGTGCCCCTGTCGCCGCACACGCTGCGCCACGCTTTTGCCACCCACCTGCTCAACCACGGCGCCGACCTTCGGGCCGTGCAGATGCTGCTGGGCCACGCCGACATCTCCACCACCACCATCTACACCCACGTGGCGCGTGAGCGCCTCAAGGCGATCGTGGAGCAGCACCATCCGCGCGGGTGACAAGATGAGGCAAGGGCCGCTGCGCAGCAGTGATGACGCCCCGCATGGTGGGTCATGCCCAGCAGGCCCCGCACAAACAAAAAAGCGGCCCGACAGGGCCGCCATTTGAAGGGTACGCTGCGGTTCAGTGCCCCGAAGCGCCGGAGGCACCGATGCCCGTTTCGGAGCGCACCTGCTGGGCCAGGAAGCCCGCCTTGTCCTGTTGCGCGCGCTGGCTCGAATCGAGGATCGAGAACAGCCAGATGCCGACGAAGCCGATGGTCATCGAGAACAGAGCCGGGCTGGCATAGGGGAACCAGGCCGAGCCCTTGGGGTTGCCCAGCGTGACTTCCCACACCGCTGGCGAAACGATGGTCAGTGCCACGGACGAGAGCAGGCCCAGGAAGCCGCCGATCACCGCACCGCGCGTGGTGCAACCCTTCCACAGCACGCTCATCAGCAGCACCGGGAAATTGGCCGAAGCGGCGATGGCGAAGGCCAGGCTCACCATGAACGCGATGTTCTGCTTCTCGAAGGCGATGCCCAGCACCACCGCGACGATCCCCAGGCACACCGTGGTGATGCGCGAGACGCGCAGCTCGGACTTGCTGTCGGCCTGGCCTTTTTTGATGACCGTGGCATAAAGATCGTGCGACACCGCCGAGGCGCCCGAGAGCGTCAGGCCAGCCACCACGGCCAGGATGGTCGCGAAGGCCACCGCCGAGATGAAGCCGAGGAACACGTTCCCGCCCACCGCGTTGGCCAGGTGCACCGCCGCCATGTTGTTGCCGCCGAGCAGGCCACCCTTGGCATCCAGGAAGCCGGGGTTGGTCAGCACGAAGGTGATGGCGCCGAAACCGATGATGAAGGTCAGCACGTAGAAGTAGCCGATCCAGGTCGTGGCCCACAGCACCGACTTGCGCGCTTCCTTGGCGTTGGGCACGGTGAAGAAGCGCATCAGGATGTGGGGCAGGCCGGCGGTGCCGAACATCAGGGCCATGCCGAAGCTGATGGCACTGATCGGGTCCTTCACGAAGCCGCCCGGGCCCATGATGGAAAAGCCCTGTACGGCGGCCTCTTCAGGCGATTTGCCGGCGGCGGCCGCGATCTCGGTCTTGATCTGCACCGACTGCGCAAACATGGCCTCGGGGCTGAAGCCGAAGTGCATCAGCACCATGAAGGCCATGAACGAAGCACCGGCGAGCAGCAGGATGGCCTTGATGATCTGCACCCAGGTGGTGGCGGTCATGCCGCCGAAAAGCACGTAGACCATCATCAGCGCGCCGACGATCACCACCGCGATCCAGTATTCCAGACCGAACAGCAGCTTGATCAGTTGGCCGGCGCCGACCATCTGTGCGATGAGGTAGAAGGCCACCACGACCAGCGTGCCGCTGGCGGCGAAAACCCGCACCGGCGTTTGAGCGAAGCGGAAGGCCGCCACGTCGGCAAAGGTGAACTTGCCCAGGTTGCGCAGCCGCTCGGCCAGCAGGAAGGTGACCACGGGCCAGCCCACGAGGAAGCCGATGGAGTAGATCAGGCCGTCGAAGCCGGAGGCCATCACCGCCGCCGAAATGCCCAGGAAGGAGGCGGCCGACATGTAGTCGCCGGCGATGGCCAGGCCGTTCTGAAAGCCGGTGATGCCGCCACCGGCGGTGTAGAAGTCGGCCGCGCTGCGGGTTTTGGCGGCAGCCCATTTGGTGATGTAGAGCGTGCCCAGCACGAAGATCGCGAACATGCTGATCGCGGTCCAGTTGGTGGGCTGCTTCTCGGCCTGGCCGAGATCGGCACCAGCGGCCAGTGCGGCACCCGCGAAAGCGGCCAGGGCCAGCAGGAGCGTGGCGTTTTTGAGGGTCGCTTTCATCCTTGCACCGCCTTCTTGATCTCTTCGGTCATCTCGTCGAATTCGCTGTTGGCGCGGCGCACATAGACGGCGGTGATGGCGATGGTGAACAGGATCACACCCAGCCCGATGGGCATGCCCAGGGTGGTGACACCGGCGCCCAGGCGCTGGGCGAGCAGTTCCTTGTCGAAGGCGACCAGCACGATGAAGCCGTAGTAGACGGCCAGCATCACGGCGGTCAGGGTCCAGCCGAAGCGCGAGCGGCGGGTCTTGAGTTCCTGGTAGCGAGGGTGGGTTGCGATACGTTGGACCAGATCGGGTTCCACGTTGTCTCCATGCATCTTTGCTTTTTCAGGTTGGCCTTCATTTTGGTGTCAGGCCGCTGTAAGCCCCGAAAAATGCTGATGGGATGCTATGGTTTTTGGATTACCAAGGTCTTACGAAAAAATGATTCCTTCTTAAGGCGGTGCCGGGCGCCGGCCGTCCGGGGTGTTCAGTCCGCCTGGCTCAGCCGGTCGATCTCGTCGCGGCTGAAGCCCGCTGCCAGGCGGGCCGCTTCGTTGAAGGGCGGGCGCAGGCGGGGTGCCTGGTGGGTACGGGCCAGGGTGCGGTAGTGCGACACCGGGTCCAGGCCCTGGCGGCCGCAGAGCCAGCCGTACCAGCGGTTGCCGATGGCCACATGGCCGACTTCGTCGCGCAGGATGATGTCCAGGATGTCGATGGCCCGTTGTGCCGCCGGGGTGCCGACCTTGCGCAGTTTGGCCTGGATCAGCGGCGTGGCATCCAGGCCGCGGGCTTCCAGCGTGCGGGGCACCAGAGCCATGCGGGCGGTGATGTCATCCTGGGTCTTGACGCACATTTCCCACAGTCCATCGTGCGCGGGAAAGTCGCCATAGCGGTGTCCCAGAGACTGCAGGTGGGTGTGCAGCAGGCTGAAGTGGGTGGCCTCCTCGTCGGCGACGCGCAGCCAGTCCACGTAGAAATCGGGCGGCATGCCGGCGAAGCGCCACACGGCGTCCAGCGCCAGGTTGATGGCGTTGAATTCGATGTGCGCAATCGCATGCAGGAGGGCTGCCAGGCCTTCGGTGGTGAAGGGTGAGCGCTGCGCCACCGATGCCGGCGGCACCAGCACCGGGCGCTCCGGGCGGCCCGGCAAGCGGGCCGAGGCGGGGGGCGTCAGGGAGGTCTGTATCCCCAGGGCATGGGTCAGGGCGCTGCCTGGCCGGTCATGCTCGGGCAGGTTCTGCAGCTGTTGCCAGAGGGCGTGCGCCGCGTCGGCTTTGGTGGCGGGGTCGGTCAGGAGCAAGGCCGCCAGGGCCTGCTGGCGCAGGGTGCCCGTGGCGGGGCTTTGTGGGCGGGAGGGCATCCCTACAATTCTAGGATTCACGACAACCCCACAGGAGACGAGCAGCATGGCGATTTACGAACTCGATGGTGTGGCCCCGCGCGTGGCCGCCACGGCCTGGGTGGCCGACGAGGCGCAGGTGATGGGCGATGTCGTCCTGGGTGAACGCACCAGCGTGTGGTTCGGTGTCACCGTGCGGGGGGATACCGACACGATCCGGATCGGCGAGGGCAGCAACATCCAGGATGGCAGCGTGCTGCATGCCGATGAGGGCATGCCGCTGGTGGTGGGGCGCCACGTGACGGTCGGGCACAAAGTGATGCTCCATGGCTGCACGATCGGTGATGAATCGCTGATCGGTATCGGTGCGATCGTGCTCAACGGGGCCAAGATCGGCAAGAACTGTCTGGTGGGGGCCGGTGCGCTGGTGACCGAAGGCAAGGAATTCCCCGATGGCTCCATGATCCTGGGCAGCCCGGCCAAGGCGGTGCGCCAGCTCACGCCGGAGCAGATCGAGGGGTTGCGTCGCAGCGCCCGGCACTACATCGACAATGCCGCGCGTTTTCGCCAGGGGTTGAAAAAGATCGGCTGATCCCGATCTCCTCCGTTTGCTCTTTCAGAAAGACCGTCGCGTGTCCGAACTCCACAAATTCGTTTTTGAAGGCCTGCCCGTGCGGGGCATGCTGGTGCGCCTGACCGACGCCTGGCAGGACATCCTGCGGCGCCGCGAGCAGTCTGGCGCCTACCCGGTGGCCGTGACCGAGTTGCTGGGGGAAATGACCGCGGCAGCGGCCCTGATGCAGGCCAACATCAAGTTCAATGGGGCACTGATCCTGCAGGTGCACGGCGACGGGCCGGTGAAGCTGGCGGTGGCCGAGGTGCAACCCGATCTGTCGCTGCGGGCCACCGCCAAGGTGCTGGGCGAGGTGGCCGATGGGGCACCGCTGTCGCACATGGTGAACGTCAACAACCAGGGGCGTTGTGCCATCACGCTCGACCCCAAGGACCGCCTGCCGGGCCAGCAACCCTATCAGGGGGTGGTACCGCTTTTTGGCGACCGCCGGGAAAAGCTGGAAAAGCTCAGCGAGATCATTGAGCACTACATGTTGCAGAGCGAGCAGCTCGACACCCGGCTGGTGCTGGCCGCCAACGACAAAGTGGCCGCAGGCCTGCTGATCCAGCGCCTGCCCTTGCAGGGCGACGCCAACCTCGCCGGCAGTGGCGCCGTGGCGCGCGACGAAGACCAGATCGGCCAGAACGAGGATTACAACCGGATCGCGATCCTGGCCGCCAGCCTCAAGCGTGAAGAGCTGCTGGAGCTCGACGCTGAAACCATCCTGCGGCGCCTGTTCTGGGAAGAGGATGTGCGCCGCTTCGATCCGCTCACCGGGCTGGAGGGCCCGCGCTTTGCCTGCAGTTGCTCGCGCGAACGCGTGAGCAACATGCTGCGCTCGCTGGGGCAGGAGGAGGTGGCCAGCATCCTGGCCGAGCAGGGCCAGGTGGAGGTGGGCTGCGATTTCTGCGGGGCGATGTACCACTTTGATCCCGTGGATGCGGCGCAGGTGTTTCTGGAAGCGGCCTCCCAGCCGCCGGGCTCGCCGGGCGTGCAGTGACCTGGTCAGCCTGCGTGAGCAGGGCGGACCAGCCGGGAGAACAGGCGGTGTTCGCAGTCGGGGTCGCTGCAGCGCTCGCACGTCCAGCGTTGCGCCGGAGGCGGTGAGGGCGTGGCGGGTGCCAGTTCAGGCCGGTCCAAGGCCCGCGCGACGGCGCGCAGGGCCTGTTCCAGGCGATGCGCGCCGCGCCCGTAAAGGGCCTGGAAAGGCACCCGCGCCGAGATGAGGGCGCCACGCAGAGCACTGTCAATGGCGTCGCTCACCGCGGGGCTGTCGCGGAACAGGCCGTCAGGCACCCAGGGCAGGTCCTGGCCCATGAGCAGGGTCAGGCCGGTGTGGCGGGCCTGCCAGTCCAGCGCCTCGGGCCAGAGCTTGGGATCCTGGAAATAGTGATCGCTGTAGGCGGCCACCACGAGCGGTGAGGTGTCGGCCACCACCACGGCAGGCTGGTCTGAGGCCCGGAGTGCGGCAGCCGCTGTGTCGATCTGGCGGGCCTGCTCGCGCGCAATGGCCCCCTGTTCGTCGGCACGGGGCGCACGGTCTTCGCGTTCGCACCACTGGCGCAGGTATTCGGGCACGTGGGCGACCGGCATGCCGGTGGCGCGCAGGGCTTGCGCGAGTTCGCGGGCCAGGGTGCTCTTGCCGGTGGACTCGCCGCCGATCAGCGTGACGACGCACACCACGGTCAGCGCAGGCCGTTGGCGAACTGGACGAAGATCTCGTTGGGCTTGACCATGCCGAAGTCCTGGCGGGCCAGTTCTTCCACGGTGTAGAGGCCTTCGCGCAGGTCGTCGACTTCGCTGGCCACCTGCTCGTTGCGGTGCTGGGCGGCCTTGTTGGCCACCTCGACACGGCTCAGGTCCAGGCGCAGAGCATTGACCTGGGGCACGCTGCCCCGGCCAAACCACAACTGCGCATGAATGACCACCAGCAAGGCCATCAACAGGGCAGGGATGAAGCGGTTGGCCATGATGGGGCGAGTGTAGCGGGGGCCGCTGTCGCGGCCCCGGATCTCACTTCAGGTTGTAGAACGCGGCACGGCCGGGGTAGACGGCCACGTCGCCCAGATCTTCTTCGATGCGCAGCAGCTGGTTGTACTTGGCCATGCGGTCCGAGCGCGACAGCGAACCGGTCTTGATCTGGCCGGCGTTGGTGCCCACCGCGATGTCGGAGATGGTGCTGTCTTCGGTTTCGCCCGAGCGGTGCGAGATCACGGCGGTGTAGCCGGCGCGCTTGGCCATCTCGATGGCGGCGAAGGTCTCGGTCAGGGTGCCGATCTGGTTGATCTTGATCAGGATCGAGTTGGCGATGCCTTTGTCGATGCCTTCCTTGAGGATCTTGGTGTTGGTGACGTACAGGTCGTCGCCCACCAGTTGGACTTGCTTGCCCAGGCGTTCGGTCAGGTGTTTCCAGCCGTCCCAGTCGCCTTCGGCCATGCCGTCTTCGATCGACACGATGGGGTACTTGTCGCACCAGGTGGCCAGCATGTCGGTCCACTGCTCGGCGCTCAGGCTGATACCGCCTTCGCCTTCGAGCACGTACTTGCCGTCTTTGTAGAACTCGCTGGCGGCGCAGTCCAGGCCCAGGGCGATCTGTTCACCGGCGGTGTAGCCGGCCTTGTCGATGGCCTGCAGGATCAGCTGCAGCGCGGCTTCGTGGTTCTCGACCGACGGGGCAAAACCGCCTTCGTCGCCCACGGCGGTGCTGATGTGCTGGTCGTGCAGGATGGCCTTGAGGGCGTGGAACACCTCGGCGCCCCAGCGCAGGGCTTCGCGGAACGACGGTGCGCCCACGGGGATGATCATCAGTTCCTGGAGGTCGAGCGAGTTGTTGGCGTGCGCGCCGCCGTTGATGATGTTCATCATCGGCACGGGCATTTGCACCGCGCTCATGCCGCCGAAGTAGCGGTACAGCGGCAGGCCGGCTTCTTCGGCGGCGGCACGGGCCACGGCCATCGACACGGCCAGCATCGCGTTGGCGCCCAGGCGGCCCTTGTTGTCGGTGCCGTCGAGGTCGATCAGGGTCTTGTCCAGGAAAGCCTGCTCGGAGGCGTCCAGGCCCAGCACGGCTTCGCTGATCTCGGTGTTGATGTTCTCGACCGCCTTGAGCACACCCTTACCGAGGTAACGGCTCTTGTCGCCATCGCGCAGCTCGATGGCTTCCCGGCTGCCGGTGGATGCGCCCGAGGGCACGGCGGCGCGGCCCATCACGCCCGACTCCAGCAGCACGTCGCATTCAACGGTGGGGTTGCCACGGCTGTCCAGCACTTCGCGGCCGACGATATCAACGATTGCACTCATCTTCTCTACCTTTGGAACAAGTCAAACAAAATCGGGGAGCAGCGCTCACACACCTTCCACGGCAAACATGCGGATGGACCCGGCGCCTTCGCGCACCTGGCGTGCATGGGTGTAGGTTGCCGAGTGGTAATAGGCCTTGGCGGTATCGAGGTCCTTGAAGCGCAGGACCACCACGCGCTGCGGGACCCAGTCGCCTTCAAGGGGTTCGATCCGGCCACCACGCACCAGCACCTCGGCGTCGAATTCCTGCATCGCGCGGGTGCTCCACTCGCGGTAGGCCTTCATCTGTGTTTCGTCGGTGATGGTCACCTCGGCCACGATATACGCACTCATTGGAAATCGGTCTCCAGCAAAGGGTTGTTCTTGGTCACCGTGTCCAGTGCCACCAGGGTTTCGAGCAGCGCTTTCATGCGGTGCAGCGGTACGGCATTGGGGCCGTCCGACCAGGCCTCGGCCGGCCTGGGGTGGGTTTCCATGAACAGGCCGGCCACACCGGCGGCCACGCCGGCACGGGCCAGTACCGGCACCATCTCGCGCGCGCCGCCGCTGACCGCGCCCAGGCCGCCAGGCTTCTGCACCGAGTGGGTGACATCGAACACCACGGGCGCCCCCGAGTTGCGCATCTCGGCCAGGCTGGTCATGTCGGCCACCAGGTTGTTGTAGCCAAAGCTCACGCCACGCTCGCAGGCCAGAAAGCGGTCTTCGGACAGGCCCGCCTCGCGCGCGGCGGCGCGGGCTTTGTCGATCACATTCTTCATGTCCCAGGGCGCGAGGAACTGACCCTTCTTGATGTTCACCGGCTTGCCCGACTGCGCCACGGCTCGGATGAAGTCGGTCTGGCGGCACAGGAAAGCGGGTGTCTGCAACACATCGACCACGCTGGCCACCTTGGCCACCTGGGATGTGTCGTGCACATCGGTCAAGATGGGCAGCTGCAACTGGCTACGCACCTCGTCGAGGATCTTCAGGCCGGCGTCCAGACCCACGCCGCGCTGGCTGGTGCCCGAGGAACGGTTGGCCTTGTCGAATGAACCCTTGTAGATCAGCGGAATGCCCAGTGCCGAGCAGATCTCCTTGAGTTGACCGGCGACGTCCAGCGACATCTGCAGGCCTTCAATGGAGCAGGTGCCGGCGATCAGGAAGAAGCGCTGGTCCAGGCCAACGTCGAATCCACAAAGCTTCATGCGGTGCGCCTCAAGCCTTGCGGGCCTTCTGGTGTTCGACCGCCGCTTTCACGAAAGCGTTGAACAGCGGATGGCCGGCCCACGGGGTGGACTTGAACTCGGGGTGGAATTGCACGCCGATGAACCAGGGGTGCACGGCTTGCGGCAGCTCGACGATTTCGGTCAGCTGCTCGCGCTGCGTCAGCGCCGAGATCACGAGGCCCGCCTTGCGCAACGGGTCGAGGTAGTTGACGTTGGCTTCGTAGCGGTGGCGGTGGCGCTCGGTGACCACGTCGCCGTAGATGCTGTGGGCCAGGGTGCCGGGGGCCACGTCAGAGCTTTGGGCGCCCAGGCGCATGGTGCCGCCCAGGTCGGAGTTGGCGTCGCGCTTCTGGATGCTGCCGTCGGCGTCTTTCCATTCTTCGATCAGCGCGATCACCGGGTGCTTGCAGGCCGGATCGAATTCGGTGCTGTTGGCACCAGCGAGGCCCGCCACATGGCGCGCGTACTCGATGGTGGCGACCTGCATGCCCAGGCAGATACCCAGGTAGGGCACCAGGTGTTCGCGGGCGAAGCGGGCGGTGGCGATTTTGCCTTCCACACCCCGCTGGCCGAAGCCACCGGGCACCAGGATGGCGTCGTACTGCGCGAGCTTGGCGCTCACGTCCACGCCTTCCATGGTCTCGGAGTCGACGTGGTCTATCTTCACCCGCACATGGTTGCGCATGCCGGCATGACGCAAGGCTTCGTTGACCGACTTGTAGCTGTCCGACAGGTCGACGTATTTGCCCACCATGGCGATCTTCACTTCGCCTTGCGGGTGCTCGGTCTCGTAGACCAGATCGTCCCAGCGCTTGAGGCTGGTGGGCGGCGTGTTCAGGCGCAGCTTGTCGCAGATCAGGCCGTCCAGGCCCTGCTCGTGCAGCATGCGCGGCACCTTGTAGATGGTGTCCACGTCCCACATGCTGATCACGCCCCACTCGGGCACGTTGGTGAACAGCGAAATCTTGGCGCGTTCTTCTTCGGGAATGCGGCGGTCGGCGCGGCAGAGCAGGGCGTCGGCGGAAATACCAATTTCGCGCAGCTTCTGCACCGTGTGCTGGGTCGGCTTGGTCTTGAGCTCACCGGCGGCGGCAATCCACGGCAGGTAGGTCAGGTGCACGAAGGCCGAGTTGTTCGGGCCCATGCGCAGGCTCATCTGGCGCACGGCTTCGAGGAAGGGCAGGGACTCGATGTCGCCCACCGTGCCACCGATCTCGACGATGGCCACGTCGACCGCGTCGGGCGTGCCGATGCCGGCGCCGCGCTTGATGAATTCCTGGATCTCGTTGGTGACGTGCGGGATGACCTGCACCGTCTTGCCGAGGTAGTCGCCCCGGCGCTCCTTCTCCAGCACCGACTGGTAGATCTTGCCGGTGGTGAAGTTGTTGGTCTTCTTCATGCGCGTTTCGATGAAACGCTCATAGTGACCGAGGTCCAGGTCGGTTTCGGCGCCGTCGTCGGTGACGAAGACCTCGCCGTGCTGGAAGGGCGACATGGTGCCCGGATCCACGTTGATGTACGGGTCGAGCTTGATGAGGGTGACTTTGAGGCCGCGCGATTCGAGGATGGCGGCCAGCGAGGCGGAAGCGATGCCCTTGCCCAGGGAGGACACCACACCGCCGGTGACGAACACAAATTTGGTCATGACTCGGGCGGGCGACAAACCCGCAGGAGGTGAAAGACCGATTATAGGAGTTCGGGCATCCGGTCACGACCGCCTGGCCCGCTCCCCCATGGGCAGATCAGTCGCCGTGCACGTGAAACAGGAAGCTGCGGTTGAGCCCGCTTTTGGCACCCAGCACCTTGGCGGTGGTGGTGATGCGGAAGGTCTGCGTCTGCTGCGTCATGTTGTCGTGGCACTGCGGGAATCCGCTGCAGCGCTGGGTCATCAGCCCGGTCGCGCCATTGAGCTGCAGGTTCGAGCGCAGCAGGTTCACGGCGGTGGCGTCGGCGTTGGCCGTGACCCCCTCGATCGCCATGCTGTATTCCAGGGTCTTGCCCTCCGGCGGCGTGGCCGACGTGTCGATGGCCCAGGCCGACATCGTGCGGATGCCTTCCTGGAAATCGGGGTTGCGCGTGCCGAAGTCGGCCGAGCTGGTGAAGATCACGGAGCCGTCCGAGCGGGCGCGTTCCAGCGTGTAATACCCTTCCGTGTCCTGGAACCATTGGTCTGCCAGCGCCCCCCCGGTGGGGATGGGGTCGTCGCTGTCCGAGCCGCCGCAGGCGGACAGGCCGAAGCACAGGACGCCGGCGAGCACAGCGGCGACCAGGGGGCGGAAGCGGATTCGGGACAGGGGCATCATGAGGTCCTTGCAAAACGGTGTGGCGCGATTATCGTCAAGCCTTGCGGGCCGCCGGCCGGCCGATGCGCCTGGCAGTACAAACTGATACATTGTTTCTTATGGCTGATCTCACTGGAAAACACATCGTGCTGGGTCTGTCCGGCGGCATCGCCTGCTACAAGGCGGCCGAGCTGTGCCGGGCGCTGGTCAAGGAAGGGGCCACGGTGCAGGTGGTGATGACCGAGGCGGCCGAGCACTTCATCACCCCGGTGACGATGCAGGCTTTGTCGGGCCGTCCGGTGTTCACCTCGCAGTGGGACGCGCGGACGTCCGGCGGGGCCGACAACAACATGCCCCACATCAACCTCAGCCGGGAGGCCGATGCCATCGTGGTGGCGCCAGCCAGTGCCGACTTCATGGCCAAGCTGCTGCACGGCGCCGCCGACGACCTGCTCTCGCTGATGTGCCTGGCCCGGCCCATCGACCAGGTGCCGCTGATCCTGGCGCCGGCCATGAACCGCGAAATGTGGGCCCACCCGGCCACCCAGCGCAATGTGGCGCAACTGCGTGCCGATGGCACCACGGTGCTCGATGTGGGGTCGGGCGACCAGGCCTGCGGCGAGACTGGCGATGGCCGCATGCTCGAAGCGGACGAACTGCTTTATGACCTGGTCCGCTTTTTCACGCCCAAGACGCTGGCGGGCCAGCATGTGGTTGTCAGTGCCGGGCCGACGTTTGAAGCGATCGATCCGGTGCGTGGGCTCACCAACCTGTCCAGCGGCAAGATGGGCTTTGCCATCGCGCGCGCCGCGCACGAGGCGGGTGCCCATGTGACGCTGGTGGCCGGGCCCGTGGCGCTGCCCACGCCGCGGGGGGTGGGGCGCATCAATGTCAAGTCGGCGCTGAACATGCAGCGCACGCTTCAGGTGCTGGCGCAGACGGCGTCCGTCTTCGTGTCGGCGGCTGCCGTGGCCGACTGGCGGCCTGTATCGGCGGCCGAACAGAAAATCAAGAAAGACGGTTCGGGGTCGGTGCCGGCCCTGAACTTTGTCGAAAACCCCGACATCCTGGCGGGCATTGCCGCGCAACCACGCGCGGTGGCCAGACAGCTGTTCTGCGTGGGCTTTGCGGCCGAAAGCCAGGATCTGCAGGCCCAGGCGCAAGTCAAGCGTGTGCGCAAAGGGGTACCGCTGCTGGTGGGCAACATCGGTCCGGACACCTTCGGGCAGGACGAGAACGCCCTGTTGCTGGTGGACGAGCAGGGCACCACAGAATTGCCCCGCGCCCACAAGCTGCATCTGGCCCGCCAACTGGTGGCAGAGATCGCGCAGCGTCTGCCGGTGGGCAGCGTCGCCTCGCCTGCCTGACCATTTCCCCGGTTGCGGGGACACTGGCGTGCGCGGTATCATCAGAAAATAAGTAAAAACTTATTTTCTGGAGACTTCATGAACCCGTCCGATCACTCGTTGCCGGGCTCCGAGCCACTGACTGTGCCGTGGTCCCGTCGCCGCTGGCTGCGCGCAGCCGCCGGCATGGGCGGCGCGGGCCTGGCGCTGGCTGCCGTGCCCGAAGTGCGTCTGTTTGCCCAGCAGGTGCAGGCGTTCATCGAAGGGCCGCCAGTGCCCGATGTGCCGCCCGAGCAGCTGTCGCCGCATGTCTGGATGGTGTACGCCAAAGACGGTTTCCCCACCGAGGCGAACTTCGGCATGATGGCGACGGTCTTTTTTGTCGTGACCGAGCAGGGGGTGGTGATCATGGATTCGGGGGCGTCGCTCCAGATCGGCCAGATGGCGATACGCATGATCCGGACGGTGACTCCCAAGCCTGTGATCGCGATCTTCAACAGCCACTATCACGGCGACCATTGGCTGGGCAATCACGCGTTCGTGGAGACCTTCGGGCGCGACCTGCCGATCCATGCGCTGGCGCATACCCGGGAGCAGATTGCGGGGCACGAGGGCAATCTCTGGCGCAGCCTGATGGAGCGCTGGACCAATCAGGCCACTTTGGGGACCGCGGTGGTTGCGCCCAACCGCACGGTCGAACACGGGCAGGTGTTCGACTATGGCGACGTGCAGATCCGCCTGCACCACTATGGCCGCGCCCACACACCTTCGGACCTGTGTCTGGAGGTGGTGCAGGACAAGCTGACCTATGTGGGCGACATCGCCATGGGCAACCGCATTGCCAACATCGACGACGGCTCTTATCCGGGCACCTTCAAATACTACGAGGCCCTGAAAAAGGCGGCGGGCGACCAGGTCTGGGTGCCCGGCCACGGCAGGGGCGGCCGCGATCTGCTGGATGCTTACGGCACGTTTCTCAAAGGCATCTGGGAGCCTTGCGTGCAGGCGGTCAAGGATGGGGTGCCTCTGGAAGGGGCCAAAGCCCTGGTGCTCAAGGATCCGCGCGTGGCCAGCCGGGCTGCCACCATGGCCGGCTTCGAGAGCAACATCGGCAAGTACACCAGCCTGGCCTATCTGGAGGCCGAAAAGGAAGCTTTCTGAGGGGCTTGCTTGGGCCGCCTGGATGCGGCTTGCTGACCGGTCAGCGGACGATGGCGATGCCCTTGATCTGCGCGTAGACCTTCTGCCCGGTGGTCAGGCGCAGCCGCCGGGCCGAAAACTCGCTGATGCGCGAGAGCAGGCGGGCGGCCTGGGGACGGGGTGGCGTCTGCTCGCTCTCGGCCAGTTGCAGCGCGACGAGGACCTGACCCGAACCATCGGGAATGATGTCCGTCACCGTGGCGGGCAAGATGTTGAGCACGCTGGTGTGTTCGGGCCGCTGCAGCGCCAGGCTCACGTCGCGTGCCTGGATGCGCAGCCGCACGGTGGCGTCCTTGCCCAGGGTCTGGGCCAGCATCGGCAGCAGGATCCGGCCGCCGTCAAATCCCAGCACGCTGATCTGATCGGCGGGGGAATGCCCCTGGACCCGCGCCTCGATCAGGGTGCTGGCATGGTCGCCGTGCGACAGCGGCAGATCGGTGCGCGCCAGCAGGTCCGCCACCGGGCCCTGGGCAAGGGTGCGTCCCTGTTCCAGCAGCACCAGATGATCGGCCAGCCTGACGACCTCGTCGGGCGAGTGCGTCACATAGACCACGGGGATGTCCAACTGCCGGTGCAGGCTTTCCAGCCAGGGCAGGATCTCGGCCTTGCGCTGAGCGTCCAGCGCGGCCAGGGGTTCGTCCATGAGCAGCACCTGGGGGCTGGTGGCCAGCGCTCGGGCAATGGCGACGCGCTGGCGTTCGCCGCCCGAGAGTTCGGCCGGCATGCGCTGCAGCAGGTGTGCTATGCCCAGCAAGTCCAAGCCCTGGTCCCAGCCGTGCCGGCGCTGGGCCGGCGGGGTCCGCTGCCAGCCAAAGCGCAGATTCCCGGCAACGCTCAGGTGCGCCAGCAGGCTGGCTTCCTGGAACACGTAGCCCACGGCGCGCCGGTGCACCGGCACAAACAGCTGGCGGGCGCTGTCCTGCCAGGTCTGATCGTCGACCGAGACGAGACCTTGGGCGTCGCGCTCCAGGCCGGCCAGCACCCGCAGGCAGGTGGTCTTGCCCGAGCCGGACGGACCGAACAGGGCGCTCACGCCGTGTCCGGGCAGGCGAAGGTCGACATCGAGGGCAAAGCCTTCGCGGGCCAGATGCGCGCGCAGGATCAGGGGGTG
The DNA here is from genome assembly GCF_030160815.1 of Hydrogenophaga electricum. Lineage (NCBI taxonomy): Bacteria > Pseudomonadati > Pseudomonadota > Betaproteobacteria > Burkholderiales > Comamonadaceae > Hydrogenophaga > Hydrogenophaga electricum. Next base: position 41,602 of record NZ_BSPB01000017.1, read on the forward strand.
TCGGGTCATGGTCTCAGGCACGTGTGCGGCGCGCGACGCGGGCGTTGTAGACCTGCAGGGTGATCAGCACGGCGAAGGCGAAGACCAGCATGACGGCGGCCAGGCGGTGGGCGTCGGCGTATTCGAGGGCTTCCACGTGATCGAAGATCTGCACCGAGACGACCCGGGTGACGCCGGGAATGTTGCCCCCGACCATGAGCACGACGCCGAATTCGCCCACCGTGTGGGCAAAGCTCATGATGCAGCCGGTGACCAGGCCCGGCCGGCACAGCGGCAGCACCACATGGAAGAAGCGGTCCCACGGCGAAGCGCGCAGGGTCGCCGCCACCTCCAGCGGGCGGTCGCCCAGGGCCTGCATGGCGTTCAGGATGGGCTGCACCATGAAGGGCAGGGAATAGAACACCGAAGCCACCACCAGGCCGCTGAAGGTGAAGGGCAGCGGGGGCAGCCCGACCGCCTGCATCCATTGCCCGACGGGGCCCAGGGGGCCCAGCAGCACCAGCAGGTAAAAACCCAGCACCGAAGGCGGCAGCACCAGCGGCAGCGAGACCAGCGCCCCGACGGGCCGGGCGATCCACGAGCGCGAGCGGGCCAGCCACCAGGCCAGTGGCGTGCCCAGCACCAGCAGGATGGCGGTGGTGAGGGCGGCGACCTTGACGGTCAGCCAGATGGCCTGGAGGTTGTCGGGCGTCAGAAACACGGTGGGGCGGCGGATCGGATCAGAGATCGTAGCCGTACGAACGGATCAGGTCCTTGATATTGGGGCTCTGCAGGAGTTTGAGCAGGGCCTTGGCGGCCTCGTTCTGCTCCCCGCGCTTGAGGAGCACGGCATCCTGGCGGATGGTGTCGTAGTGGGTCTGCGGAATCACCCACATCGAACCCTCCTTGAGTTTGCCGCCCTGCAGCACCTGCGCCATGGCCACGAAACCCACGTCGGCGTTGCCGGTCTTCACGAAATTGAAGGCCTGGCCGATGCTTTCTCCCTGCACCAGCTTGGGTTTGAGTGCATCGGCCAGGCCCATGCGCTCCATCACCTGCACGGCCGCGGCGCCATAGGGGGCGGTCTTCGGGTTGGCGAACGACACTTTGCGCAGCGCCGGGGACTTGAGCACGTCGCCCTGGGCGTCCACCCGGGCGGGGTCGACCGACCAGAGCACCAGCTTGCCGGTGGCGTAGGTAAAGCGGGTGTTGGGCACCGTCAGGCCTTCGCGCTCCAGCAGGGCGGGGCGCTCGTCGTCGGCGGCCAGGAACACGTCGAACGGCGCGCCGTTCTTGATCTGCGTGTAGAACGCGCCGGTGGCGCCGAGCGACACCTTCAGGGTGTGGCCGGTGGTCTTTTCCAGCACGGCCGCGATGGCCTTGATGGGTTCGGTGAAGTTGGCCGCCACGGCCACCTGGGCTTCGGCGGCCCAGGCACCGGTCTGGGCGACCAGGGCGAACATCAGGGTAGAGAGGCGGGCGAAGGATCGGCGCATGGGGAACTCCTGAACAGGGTGGCGGATGCCGTGGCAAGGTCGAAACAGCGCTGGCTGTTCGCTATTCAATAATAGAATAGCGAGTGTAACAAAACCCCGCTGCCGGAGAGTTCCATGACGTTTTCGTTCGACGACCGTTTTCATGCAAACCCTGTGCCACACGCCGCTGCGCCGGCGATGGAGCGCCGGCAATGGCTGACCGCCGGGCTGGCGTGGGCCGCGCTGTCCACCGTGCCCCTGCGGGTCGGGGCACAGAGCGACAGCGCCACGCTGCTGCTCATGGCGGGGGCGGGGTATCGGCGGCCGCTGGAGGCTTTGTGCCAGGCATTCACGCAGGAGACCGGCATCGCGGTGGAGCGCAGTTACGGCAATCTCCAGCAGGTGTTTGCCCAGGCCCGGGCCAGTGGCCGTGTCGATGTGCTGGTCGGTGATGCCGACTTCATCCGCAAGGCCGAAGGTCTGAACCTGTCGCAGCGGCTGCCCCTGGGCCAGGGCGTGATGGCGCTCGCCTGGCGCCGCGATCTGCCCGGCCAGCCGGAACCGTCTGGTTCGGCGGGTGCCCGGGCGTGGCTTGAGGTGGCCGGCCTGTCGGTGGCCATGCCGCACCCGCAGCAGGCGATTTACGGCCTGGCAGCCCAGCAATGGCTGCAGGCGCAGGGGCTCTGGGAGGGGCTGCAGCCGCGGCTGAAGATCGTCGGCACGGTGCCACAGGTGTCGGCTTATCTGACGTCGGGCCAGGTGGATCTGGGCTTTGTGAACCTCACCGAAGCGCTGGGTGCCCAGGCGCAGCTCGGCGGTTTCCTGCCCTTGCCGGCGGGAGAGGGCAGCTACCGCCCGATCGAGATCGTGGCCGCCATGCCGGCGCCCGGTGCGCACCCACAGACCCAGGCTGCGCGCGAGCGCTGGACCCGCTTCCTGAGCGCGCCGAAAGCCCAGGAGTTGCTGCGCCGCGCCGGTTTGTGATGCCCGACGACAGCGCCTGGGCGGCGCTGCGCCTGAGCGCCTGGCTGGCCGTGACGGTGACGCCGGCCTATGTGCTGGCGGGGGCCTGGCTGGCCTGGGCGCTCGAATTCGGCCTGCGGCGGCCGGCCTGGCTGGACATTCTGGTCACGCTGCCGATTGCGTTCCCGCCGGTGGTGATCGGTTTCGGGCTGTTGTGGCTGCTCGGGCGGCAGGGGCTGCTGGGACCCTGGCTGGCCCGTCTGGGTATCGATTTCGTGTTCAGCTTTGCCGGCTTGTGGCTGGCGGCCTTCATCGCCGGCCTGCCGCTGGCGGTCAAGAACCTGCAGACGGCCCTCCAGGCACAAGGGCGCGACCTGCACGAAACCGCGCTCGACCTGGGTTGCCGCCCCCTGGCGGCCTACTGGCGGGTGCACCTGCCCATTGCCCGCGCCGCACTCGCGGGCGGGGTGCTGCTGGCGCTGGCACGGGGCATGGGCGAGGTCGGTATCAGCCTCATGCTGGGGGGCAACATCCTCGGGCGCACGGAGACGCTGTCGCTGGCCATCTTCAATGCCGTGTCGGGCGGCGATTACCGGCAGGCCGCGATGCTCAGCCTCTGCCTGGGGGCGTTCTGTCTGCTGCTTTTCGGGTTGGTGCGCTGTTTCCAGCCCCGCTCAAGGAACTTGTCATGATCCATTTCAGCCAGGCCGAGATCGATGGCCTCATCCAGGAAGACCTGCCGTTGCACGACGAAACCACGCGTGCCATCGGCATGCCCGATGTGCCGGGCACTCTGAGCTACCTGGCGCGCCAGCCCGGCGTCGTCGCGGGGGTGGCGCCCTGTGCGCAGATGGCCCGCAGCCTGGGGTTGGTGGTTCACAGCCTGGTGCCCGACGGCGAACCGGTGGCGGCGGGGCAGGCGGTGCTGCAGGTGCAGGGCCGCTCGCACGCCCTGCACGTGCTCTGGCGGCAGGGCATGAATCTCATCGAACACCTCAGCGGCATTGCCAGCGCCACGGCGGCCATGCTGCGCGACGCGCGTGCCCTGCAGTCGAATGTGCAGCTCGCGGCCACCCGCAAGGCGTTTCCCGGGGCGCGCCGTTTGCAGCAGTACGCGGTGCTGTGCGGCGGTGGCATGGTGCACCGGGCCGGCCTTTCGGAGAGCCTGCTGGTGTTCGCGCAGCACCGCCACTTCATGCCCGACACGGCACTGGCGGACCTGGTGCGCCAGGCCCGGCGGGCCAGCCCCGAGAAGTTTCTGCTGGTTGAAGTGGTCAATGCGGCCGATGCCCTGGCGGCGGTGCGCGCAGGCGCCGATGGTGTGCAGATCGACAAGATGGCGCCCGCGGCGCTGACGCCGCTGGTGGCTGAACTGCGGGCGCTGCGGCCCGGGCAGCACCTGACGGTCAACGCGGCCGGGGGCATCCGGCAGGACAACGTGGCCGCCTATGCCGCCACGGGCGCCGACGTGCTGGTGACGTCCCACCTCTACACCGCCGCAGCGGCGGACTACGCGGCCGTCATGGCGCCTTTGGCGTGAAGGGCCGCAGCCCCGCGCTTCAGGGCCGGCTTTCGGACGCCCCCAGTTTGCGGTAGAGCGTCTGCCGGCTGATGCCCAGTTGCCGGGCGGCCAGGGACACGTTGCCCCGGCTGTTCTCCAGCGCCCGGTGAATGGCGCTGAGCGAAAGCTCCTGCAGGCTCTGGGGTGGGCGGCTGCCGGTGACCGGTACTGGTGCCTGCCACGCGGGCTGGAGCAGGGCTTCCCGCTGGTCTTCGGTGAGGTGCTCCCAGTCCAGGGTCGTGGTCTCGTCCGGCATCAGGGCGCAGGCGGTGCGCAGCAGGCTGGCGTACTGTCGCAGGTTGCCGGGCCAGTGGTGGCGGCCGAACGTGTCGAGCAGCCCCGGCGCGACCGCCATCGGCCGGTCGGGTTCGATCTCGGCCAGCAGGCGCTGGGTCAGCACCGCCAGGTCGCTGCGTTCGCGCAAGGGTGGCAGCTCTACACAGAGCCCGTTGAGGCGGTAATAGAGATCGGCCCGGAAGCGGCCTTCGTCCACCGCCTGACGCAGGTTCTGGTGGGTGGCGCAGATCAGGGCGAAATCGACCGGCACCGCCGCCGAAGCGCCCACCGGTACCACCTGGCGCTCCTGCAGCACGCGCAGCAGCCGGGTCTGCAGCGCCAGCGGCATGTCACCGATTTCGTCGAGAAACAGCGTGCCCCGATGGGCGTCGCGCAGCAGCCCCGTGCGGCCGTGCCGGTGGGCGCCGGTGAACGCCCCCGGGGCATGGCCGAACAGTTCGGACTCGATCAGCGACTCGGGCAAGGCCGCGCAGTTGATGGCCACGAACGGACCGCTCCGCCGCGGCCCGCTCTCATGCGCTGCGCGCGCAAACAGTTCCTTGCCAACGCCGGACTCGCCCTGCACCAGCACCGGAATGCCTTTGCCCAGCACCCGTCGCACCCGGTCGGCGGCCGTGCGCCAGCGCCGGTCGCCGGTATCGAGCTTGGACAAAGCGTCCGTGGTCGCAGCGTCGGCCAACACCGGCCGTGTCGGCGTGGCCTGCGGTGCCCGACCCACGGGCACTGGGGGGGCGTCACAGCGCAGGCGGGCGTAGAGGGTGCTGCCGTCGGGGCGTTGCAACACCAGCATCTGGTCAGGGGCCCGCCGCTGCGCGTCGAGCCAGCGCTGCAGGCCCGGTTGCAGCAGATCGTCGAGCCGCGTGCTGGCGAGCGCACTGCGCCCGATGCCGAGCAGTTGCAGGGCACTGTGGTTGGCGCCCAGCACCCAGCCATCTTCCGAAAACGCGACGATGCCTTCGGCCACCGTGCCCACGCCTTCGGGCCGGTGGTGCAGGTGCAGCCGCAGCAGGTGGCGGCTGTGGGCATCGAGCAGGCGGTTTTCGATCATGCGCGCCGCCGTGCTGACCAGGCCCAGGGTGTGCGGGTGGCCCGGACGGTGCTCGCCCGAAATGTCGAGGATGCCGAGCAACTGCCCGGTGCCCGACAGAATGGGCGCCGCTGCGCAGGTGAGAAAGCCGTTGCGTTCGAGATAGTGTTCGCCGCCGTGGATCGCCACCGCACTGAGTTCGGCGATGGCGGTGCCGATGGCGTTGGTGCCGCGCTCCTGCTCGTGCCAGCTGGCACCGCTGGTGAGGGCGATGCGTTCGGCCTTGCCCAAGAAGTGGGTGTCGCCGTGCGTGTGCATCAGCGTGCCCTGCGGGTCGGCCAGCACCACCACGCTCTGGCTGTGGCGCACCTGCTCGAACAGGTATTCCATCACCGGCAGCGAGTGGGCGAGCAGTTCGTGGTGTCGCGCGCGCAGCAGGCTCAGGCCCTGGGTGTCGAGGGTGGCCGCGGGGTCGAAGCGGCCCAGGGGCTGCAGGCCGGCGGCCAGGCTGCGCTGCCAGGAGCGGGCCAGGCGTTCGTCCAGGTGCTCGCTCGAACAGCGACCGTGTTCGATCAGGTGCCGGCGGGCCTTGCGCAGCGCCAGGGCCTGCGACGGAATGTCCATGGTTTTGTCTCCTGACCGGCAGGGAGCCGGCGGCGGGCCTTCGGGAAGGGGCTCTCGGTGGATGGGGCCAGTATAGGCAGAGCCGGGAGCGCCTAAGGCCTGGTACGCGCCAGACCTGTCCGACTGTCTCGTTCTGTGACAGGTGTGGCGTCCTGGAACGTCCGTGCTTGGGGCGGTGTCCGTCGCTTGCGGGGAAAAAACCTGCGAAATCAAGAGGTTGGCGTTTCCGCCCGGGGTGGCACAGGTTTTGAAAAGGCTTCGGCGCCTGCAAGGCATTCCGTTCTCTCAACCACCCAGAGGAAGACAAGCATGATTTACGCCGCTCCCGGCGCCGCCGGCGCCAAGATCCAGTACAAGTCCCGCTACGACAATTTCATCGGCGGCCAGTGGAAGGCCCCGGTGGGCGGCCAGTATTTCGACGTGGTCACGCCCGTCAACGGCAAGGTCTATACCCAGGCTGCGCGCTCCACCGCCGACGACATCGAGCTGGCGCTCGACGCGGCCCATGCCGCCGCCCCGCAGTGGGCCAAGACCTCGCCGGCCGAGCGCGCCCATGTGCTGCTCAAGATCGCCGACCGCCTGGAAGCCAACCTTGAACTGCTGGCCTACGCCGAAACCGTCGACAACGGCAAGCCAATTCGCGAAACCCTGAACGCCGACATCCCGCTGGCCATCGACCATTTCCGCTATTTCGCGGGCTGTGTGCGGGCGCAGGAAGGCAACATCAGCGAGATCGACGAAAACACCATGGCCTACCACATCCACGAGCCGCTGGGCGTCGTGGGCCAGATCATTCCCTGGAACTTTCCGATCCTGATGGCGGCCTGGAAACTCGCCCCCGCGCTGGGCGCCGGCAACTGCGTGGTGCTCAAGCCGGCCGAGTCCACGCCGATTTCGCTGCTCATCCTCACCGAGCTGATCGCCGACCTGCTGCCGGCGGGCGTGTTGAACATCGTCAACGGCTTTGGTCGCGAAGCCGGCATGCCGCTGGCCAGCAGCAAGCGCATCGCCAAGATTGCCTTCACCGGGTCCACCGCCACCGGCCGCGTGATCGCCCAGGCCGCCGCGACCAACCTGATTCCAGCCACGCTGGAACTGGGGGGCAAATCGCCCAACATCTTCTTCGAAGACGTGATCGCCCAGGACGACAGCTACCTCGACAAGGCCATCGAAGGGCTGGTGCTGTTCGCCTTCAACCAGGGCGAGGTCTGCACCTGCCCGAGCCGCGCCCTGATCCAGGAGTCGATCTACGACCGCTTCATCGAACGCTGCCTGCAGCGTGTGGCCGCCATCAAGCAGGGCAGCCCGCTCGACACCGAGACCATGATCGGCGCGCAGGCTTCGCAGATGCAGATGGACAAGATCCAGTCCTACCTGCAACTGGGCAAGGAAGAGGGCGCTCAGGTCCTGATCGGTGGCGAACGCGCCCAGCTCGGCGGTGACATCGAAGGCGGTTACTACATCCAGCCGACCCTGTTCAAGGGCCACAACAAGATGCGCATCTTCCAGGAGGAAATCTTCGGCCCGGTGCTGGCCGTGACCACCTTCAAGGACGAAGCCGAAGCCCTGGTCATCGCCAACGATTCGCCTTACGGCCTGGGCGCCGGCGTGTGGACCCGCAACGGCAACCTGGCTTACCGCATGGGGCGCGCCATCCAGGCCGGCCGTGTGTGGACCAACTGCTACCACGCCTACCCGGCGCACGCCGCTTTCGGTGGCTACAAGGAATCCGGCATCGGGCGCGAAACCCACAAGATGATGCTGGACCACTACCAGCAGACCAAAAACCTGCTGGTCAGCTACAGCGAGAACAAGCTGGGCTTCTTCTGACGTGTGGAAGGCGGGCATGGCGCCGTGAAACAATGGCGCCATGTCTTCTCTGCCCATCGACAGCCTTGGCCAGGCGCTCGGCCATGCGATCAGCGACAAGCGGCTGGAAGTGCTGCGTCGCATCGGCGAAACGGGCTCCATATCTCAGGCCGCGCGCGATGCCGGCATCAGCTACAAGGCGGCCTGGCAGGCCCTGGATACCCTGACCAACCTGAGCGGTCAGCCGCTGGTGGAGCGCACCGTGGGCGGGCAGGGCGGCGGCGGGGCGCGGCTGACACCCGAAGGCGAGCAACTGCTGGTGCTTGCCGATGCCATGGCGGAGGCGCGTCAGTCGGTGCTGCAGCGCTTCGGCGCCTTGCCCCTTGGCGGGCAGGTGGCAGCGGACACCCCCCTGCCGACACTGGGCGGGCTCGGTTTGCGCACCAGCATGCGCAACCAGCTCGCCTGCACTGTCGTGGTCTGCGAGCAGGCTTCCGCCGAAGATCCGATGGTGGCGGTCCGGCTGCGCACGCGGGGCGGCGCCGAGCTGGTGTCGGTGATCACCTGGGACAGCGCCGATCTGCTGGCGCTGTCGGCGGGCACGCCAGTCCTGGTGCTGTGCAAAGCCACTGCGGTGACCATCAGCGCCGGGCAGGCGCCGGCGCTCGGTGTGCCGCGCCAGCCTGGAACCTGCCTGGAGGGCCGGGTCGAGCGGATCGCGGCAGGGGCCCGGCACGACGAGGTGGTGCTGGCGCTGGAAGGGGGTGACCACTGGGTCGGTTTTGCGGCGCATCCCTGCGCCTTGCAGCCTGGCGACAGCGCGGTGGCTTTCATGGCGGCAGCGGCTCTGGTGATTGCGCACCCGAGCTGATGGCCAGTCAGCGGCTGTTTCTGAGTCCTTTCGGGTTATTTTTTCTGATCAAAACGGCCGAGAAACCCCGGGCATGCGTGCGATTGTTCTCGCGGGAACGGCTGTTAAAGGCGATACGTTCATTTACAAGTAGTGCTTTAGAACTTTATACTTTGGTACCTTTTTCAAGGTTCCTTCTATTTCCTGGAGTACAAAATGCGTACGTTGACCCAACAAGAGATGGCTGATGTGGCCGGTGGTTTCTTCTTCTGCCGGCCCAAGTGCTCGCCCAAGCCGAAGTGCCAACCGAAGCCCAAGTGCTCGCCCAAGCCGAAGTGCCAGCCGAAGCCCAAGTGCAATCCCACGCCGGTCCCGGTGGAGCCGGTGGAGCCGCCCGAAGAGTATTGATCTGCTCGTCGGCAGCGACATGCTGAAAAGCCCGAAAGCCTTTGGCTTTCGGGCTTTTTTCCTGGGGCGATCAGCGCGCGCCCAGGCGGCCGCTGGCCAGGCTCAGGCCCAGACGGGCGTTGAGCAGCTCGACTTGTGCGGTCACCCGCTGCCGCCGTGCTTCGGCCAGCGCGGCCTGGGCGTTGAGCAGGTCCAGCACCGAGCCCACCCCCGCCTGATAGCGGCCATGGGCCACCTGGTAGGTGGCCTGGGCTGACTGGAGCAGGCGTTCGCTGGCGCTGAGACTCTGGCGCCCGGTCTGCAGCGCCTGGAAAGCCTGCCAGAGCTGGCTTTCCACGTCGCGACGTGCGGTTTCGAGCTCGGCCTCGGCCTGGGTCTTCCGGGCCACGGCCTGGGTTTGCAGGGCTTTGCTTTCACGGCCATCGAACAGTGGGATGTTCAGACGGATCTGGGCACTGCCGGCAGGGAGGGTGCCGGTGCCGGCCGACCCCCAGTTGCGCGAGGTCCCGGCGGCGACGCCCGTGGTCACACTGCCACGGGTCTGGGCCCGGGCAGCCTCGATTCGGGCATCCGCGCCGTCGATCTGCGCGCGCAGCGCCTGAAGGCGGGGATGGGTCTGGCGCACTTCCTGCCCCAGCACGGCCAAGTCCGGCGCGGCCTGGTTGGTCTGGACGAGGGCTTCCCAGTCGGCCAGTTGCAGCGGTTGTGCCGGTTCGGCGCCCAGGGCCAGGGCCAGGGCGGCCCGCGCGTTTTCCCAGGTACCCTCAGCGCGCACACGCTCCAGGGTGGCTTGGGCCAGGGCTGTCTGGGCCTGCAGGCGCTCAATCTGGCTGCCCACTTCGGCGCGGTGCCGGGCATCGGCCGCGGCGGCCGTGCGCGAGGCGGTTGCTTCGGCCTCGCGGGTGGCGTCGAGGCTGGCCGCTGCGATCACCGCTTCGCCATACAGCCGCAAGGTCTCGCGCAAGGTCTCCAGCAGGGTGTTGCCCTGCTGGGCCAGTGCGGCCGACAAGCCCGCGCGGGCCTCGCGCAGCGCCGCGCTGCGCTGCCCGAAGTCGAACAGCACCCAGGACAGGCCCACGGTGGCATCGAGCGTGCGGCCGAGGCTGCCGCTGGCGTTGAAGTTGCGGTCGGCGCTGTAACCGGCGCTCACGCTCCAGCGCGGCCGGAATTCGACCTCGGCCAGATCGACGCCAGCGGTCTGCTCGCTCACGCTGGCCAGTGCCTGGCGCAGGGCCGGGCTGGCACACAGCGTGCGTGCGACGGCGTCGCCCACGGTCAGGTGCCCCCAGGGGGCCTGGCCGGGGGCTTGGCAGACCGGGCTGCCGGGCAGCCAGTTCAGCACTTCGGCGTCAGGGGGTGGGGCCCCAGGAGCCCGGTCCAGGGGCAGCTGGCCCAGCCAGGTCGACAACCGGAGCACCGGGTCCGGTGTGTCGGCCGCACCCGCAGGACCGGTCAGCCCGGCGAGAGCGCTGGCCACGGCCAGGGCTGCGCGCAGGGGGCGGTGGTTCATGCGGGCTCCTGGTCGCGTCGGCGTTGCGCCACCATCGCGAAGTAGTCGGCGGGCGTGCCATCGAAGTGCACCTGGCCCTCGCGCAGTTCGACCACACGCGGTGCAGCGCGCAGGGTTTCGGGGCGGTGGGCGATGATCAGGCGCGTGACCGGCAGGGCCGAGATGGCGTCGTTGACGCGCTGTTCGGATTCGAGGTCGAGATGGCTGGTGGCCTCGTCCAGTACCAGCACGCGGGGCCGCTTGTAGAGGGCGCGCGCCAGCAGCAGGCGCTGGCGCTGGCCACCGGAGAGCACGGTGCCCATGTCGCCGGTCAGGGTCTGGTAGCCCATCGGCATGGCTTCGATGTCTTCGTGCAGGGCCGCCATGTCGGCGCAGGTGACCATCCAGTCCAGATCGGGCTCAGGGTCGAAGAAGGTGATGTTGTCGCGGATCGAGCCCGCGAACAGGCTGTCGTCCTGCATCACGGTGGCCACGCCTTCGCGCCAGCGCTCGATCCCCAGTTGCGACAGGGGCACGCCATCGGCGCGGATCTGGCCTTCGGTGGGGGCGTAGCTGCCGAGCAGCAGGTTGATCAGGGTGGTCTTGCCGCAGCCGGATCGCCCGGTGATGGCCACGACCTCGCCGGCACCGATGTCCAGCGTCAGGCCATCCAGCACCCAGGGTGCCATGTCGGCATAGCGGAATCGCACCTGGTCGATCTGCAGGGTGGGGCTGGCGGTCTCGCCGTCTCCGGCGATCTGGCGCTGAGCAATGGCCTGGGCGTCGAGGCGGTCGGCGCGTGGCAGCGCCGGGGTGAGCACGATGTCGGCCAGGCGTTCGGCATGCAGGCGCAGCATCTTGAGGTCGATGGCCTTGTCGATCAGGGCCATGACCCGGCTGTCGAACTGGTTGCGGTAGGCCAGGAAGGCCATCAGCATGCCGACCGTGAGTTCGGTGGACACGATCTGGCGCGCGCCCAGCCAGACGATCAGGATCATGAAGCCGCCACTGAGCAGGCCCCGCGCCAGACCGTAGAGGATCTGCATCTTCTCGACCTTGAGGTGGGCATTGGTGGCGCTGACCAGCAGGGTCTGCCAGGCGCCCTGGCGCTGCTGCTGGCGCCCGAACAGCTGGATGGCCCGCATGCCACGGATCGTTTCGAGGAAGTGCGTGGACTGCTGCGCATCGCGCACCAGCGATTCTTCGGAGGCCGCGTAGAACGGGCGGAACCACAGCAGGCGCAGCACCAGATACAGCAGCACGCCCAGCACCGACACGCCGGCCAGCACCGGGCTGTAAAGGAACATCAGCACCAGGGTCAGCACCACCAGCAGGCCGTCGAACAGCGCTTCGACCAGGGCTGTGCTGAGGGTGTTCTGGATGTCTTCCACCGATTCGGAGCGCGACACCACGTCGCCCAGGTGCCGGTTCTGGAAGTACGACAGCGGCAGCCGCGTCAGGTGGGCAAATACATTGGCTTTCCACTGCACCGACACCGACGTGTTGATCACCATCAGCAGCCACGAACGCACCAGGCCCGTGGCGTTTTGCAGCAGCAGCAGCAGGCCGAAGCCCAGTGCCAGCGTGGTCAGCAACTGGGTGTCGCGCGAGACCACGACCTCATCCAGCACCCACTGCATGAACAGGGGCGAAACCAGGCCGAACACCTCCAGCGCCAGCGACAGCATCAGGATGCGGGCGAGCGAGGGCCAGAAGCCCGACACCTGGCCGATGAGCTGCGACAGGCGCACACGCGTCTTTTCATCGCGTGGCTGGAAGCCGGGGTTGGGCCAGAGTTCGAGCGCCACACCGGTGAAGTGCTGCGAGACCTCGTCGAGACTCAGGTGGCGTTCGCCGAAGGCCGGATCCAGCACCACCGCCTGGCGGCCGCTGACCGACTGCAGCACCACGAAGTGGTTGAGGTCCCAGTGCAGGATCGCCGGCAGCCGCAGTTGCGGCAGCTCGTCCAGTTCCAGCCGCAGCGCGCGCGTGCCGAGCTGTTCGCGGGCGGCAATGTCGGTCAGCGTGGCCAGGGTCACCCCGGTCAGCGACAGGGTGTGGCGCGAGCGCAGCGCCGCCAGGTCGGTGGCCAGCCCATGGTGACCCAGCACCATGGCCAGGCAGGCCAGGCCGCATTCCGCGGCCTCGGTCTGCAGCACCACCGGGGTGGTGCGGCGCAAGCCGAAAGACAGTTGTTCGGTCCAGTTCACAGGGGGCTCCGGTGGGGCGCGGGCATCACGAGGCCATGCGCCCGGTCAGGCTGAACAGCGGCTCCAGCATCCATTCGTAGAGGCGCCGGCGTTCCTGCAGGATGTCGGCGTCGAGCAGCATGCCGGCTTGCAGTGGGCGCGGCTGGCCGTTGGCCTGGACCTGGCCCGCCTTGAGCCGCACCTGGATGGCGAACACCGGCTCGCCCGGGGCCAGGCCGGTGGCCGGCAAGGTGGCCAGTTCGGCAGGGCCCACGGCCGAGCTCGACACCGACTCCACCACGCCTTCGTGCTGCCCGAACTTCTGGTATGGGAAGGCCTGGTAGCGCAGCAGCACCGTGTCGCCCGGCTGCACGAAGCCGATGCTGCTGCTCGGGGCGTACAGCCGGGCCCGCAGTTCGCCGTGCAGCGGCACCAGCGTGACCAGCGCCTGGGTGGTTTCGGCCACCTGGCCGATTTCGGCCTGCACCAGCGTGGCTCGGCCGGCTTCCGGTGCCGTCACCAGCACGCGGCGGCGGGCCTGCACTTCGGTCAGTTGTTCTTCGGTGCTGGAGACCTCGCGCTGAATCTGCGCGAGCTGGTTTTCATGGCGCCAGCGGGCGGAGTCGAGATCCTGGCGGACCTGCGCGGTTTCGCGCTGCACACCGAGGGCATCGCGTTCCAGACCGCGCAGCCGCGAGCGCTGTTCGCTCAGATCGATCTGCTTTTGCAGCAGCTCTTCGCGCGCGATGTAGTCCTGGTCGGCCAGGCTGCGGTAGCGGCGCTCGGTGTCTTCGGCGATGCGCACGCGGTCTTTCTGCTGTTCGATCTGGGCGGCGATCGCCGCCGTTTCGGCCCGCAGCGTGTCCAGCCGGCGTTGCAGGCCGGCGGTTTCATCGGCCTGCACCTGGCGCGAGCGGCGGATGTCGTCTTCCAGCGACTGCTTGCGCGCGCCCACGGCGCGGGCGATGTCGGCCTGCACCTCGCGCGCGCCGTCACCCAGCCGGTCGCTGCTGAGCACGTAGAGCAGTTCACCCTTGTTCACGGCCTGGCCGTCGGTCACGTGTTTTTCCAACACCACGCCGGCCTGGGGGGTGTGCACGCGGATCACCCCGGCGGCGGGCACCAGCTGGCCATTGACGGTCACGCGCCGCGTGTAGCTGCCGAAGATCATGAAAGCGACCACCGCGACGGCCATCAGGGCGGCCAGCAGGCTGACCCAGAAGCTCGACAGGCGCGGGGTGAGCACGATGCGGCCCACGGTGGACGCGCGTTGGGCGTCCAGGGCTTCGTCACGGAACAGGCGCGCGGAGCGCTCGGCGTCTGCTGGCATGGTGGTGATGGGATGGGGCCGGAATGTCCGGAAGGCCGGGAAGGAGTACCAATTGATACAAATTGGCCGGTCCGAGTGTACGGCTTTCATACCCGCATCCGGCGTCGCAACCGGGCAGGGTGCCAAGGATTGCACGCGGAGGGGCTGCGCCGATGAGGCAGCGGCATCGGTCCGGCGCGGCCGGGATCATGTCGCGCCGGGCGAAAAGAAAAAGGGCACCGCCGTGAGGAGGTGCCCTTTCGATGGGGAGGTGCGGCGCCCGATCAGGTGGCGCGCCGCAGCCAAGTGTCTGGAGCGGGTGAAGGGAATCGAACCCTCGTATGAAGCTTGGGAAGCTGCCGTTCTACCATTGAACTACACCCGCGAAGCCGCATAGTTTACTTGAGGATGTCGCCCAGGCAGAGATACTTGATTTCGACGTAGTCATCCATGCCGTGGTGCGAGCCTTCGCGGCCCAGGCCGGACTGCTTGACACCACCGAAAGGCACGTGTTCGGTGGCCAGGATGCCGACGTTGATGCCCACCATGCCGTATTCCAGCGCTTCGCTGACGCGGTAGATGCGGCCGATGTCGCGGCTGTAGAAGTAGCTGGCCAGGCCGAATTCGGTGTTGTTTGCGGCGTCGATGGCTTCCTGCTCGGTCTGGAACTTGAAGACCGGGGCGAAGGGGCCGAAGGTTTCTTCGCGGGCGCAGAGCATGTCGGCGGTGGCGTCGGCGACCACCGTGGGTTCGAAGAACTGGCCCGGCAGGCGCTTGCCGCCGGCGACCACACGGGCACCCTTGGCCACGGCGTCGTCCACATGGCGCTGCACCTTGGCCAGTGCGGCCTCTTCGATCAGCGGGCCCTGGTTCACGCCCTCTTCAAAACCGTTGCCGACCTTGGCCGTTTTGACCTTGGCCGCGAACTTGGCCACGAATTCGTCGTACACGCCTGCCTGCACATACAGGCGGTTGGAGCAGACGCAGGTCTGGCCGGCGTTGCGGTACTTGCTGGCGAAGGCGCCTTCGACGGCCGAGTCGATGTCGGCGTCGTCGAACACGATGAAGGGTGCGTTGCCACCGAGCTCCAGCGACATCTTCTTGACCGTGGGCGCGCTCTGTGCCATCAGGATGCGGCCGACTTCGGTCGAGCCGGTGAAGCTGATGTGGCGCACCACGTCGCTGGCGCACAGCACCTTGCCCACGGCGATGGAGCGGTCGCTGTCGGCGGTGAGGATGTTGAGCACGCCGGCCGGGATGCCGGCGCGGATGGCCAGTTCGGCGGCGGCCAGGGCCGTCAGCGGCGTCAGTTCGGCGGGCTTGATCACCACCGGGCAGCCGGCGGCCAGCGCGGGCGCGACCTTGCGCGTGATCATGGCCAGCGGGAAGTTCCAGGGCGTGATGGCGGCGCAGACGCCGATGGGCTGCTTGAGCACCATCAGGCGGCGGTTGTTGTCGAACTGCGGCAGCGTTTCGCCGTTGACGCGCTTGGCCTCTTCGGCAAACCACTCCACGAAGCTCGCGCCGTAGGCCACTTCGCCCTTGGCCTCGGGCAGGGGCTTGCCCTGCTCGGCGGTCATGATGCGGCCCAGGTCGTCCTGGTTGGCCATCAGCAGGTCGTACCACTTGCGCAGGAGGATGCTGCGTTCCTTGGCGGTCTTGGCCTTCCAGGGGCCCCAGGCGGCGTTGGCCGCGGCGATGGCGGCCTCGGCATCGGCCGGGCCGAGATTGGCCACGTCGGCGAGTTTCTGGCCGGTGGCGGGGTCGAGCACGTCGAAGCGGCTGGTGCCCGGGACCCACTGGCCGTTGATCAGGCCATCGGTCTTGAGCAGGGAGGAGTCGTTGAGCAGGGCCAGAGGCGAGGTCTTCATGTCCATAGGGTGTCTCCGAAGCGGCTGGGCAAAAGGTATTTATTTAATAAGTTAAATAAAGTGGGCGTGATGTTAGCGCATGCGTTCGGGCAGCGGGCCATTGTCTAGCTTACGGGCGGCCTTGGCGGCCGGCCAGTGCCGCCCGGGACAGCCCGATAAGGGCCAATGCCGGGCCAAGGATGACCGCCGATCACCCAGGGCCCGCACAGTGTTGGAAAATAGCGGGTTTCGCACCGGCTTGGCCGGTTGCCACCCGATTCCCTACGATCGCCCTGCGACCTTCATCATGACCGCTCCCGTCACCGTTGCCGATATCCGCAAGAGCTTCCTGGATTTCTTCGCTTCCAAGGGCCACACCGTGGTGGCGTCCAGCCCGCTCGTGCCCGGCAACGATCCCACGCTGATGTTCACCAACTCGGGCATGGTCCAGTTCAAGGACGTGTTCCTGGGCACCGACAAGCGCTCCTACAACCGCGCCACCTCGGTGCAGGCCTGCCTGCGTGCCGGCGGCAAGCACAACGACCTGGAGAACGTGGGCTACACCGCGCGCCACCACACCTTTTTCGAGATGCTGGGCAACTGGTCGTTCGGTGACTACTTCAAGCGCGAAAGCCTGAAGTGGGGCTGGGAGCTGCTGACCGAGGTCTACAAGCTGCCCAAGGACAAGCTGCTGGCCACCGTCTACATCGACGACGACGAGGCCTACGACATCTGGACCCAGGAAATCGGCCTGCCGCCTGAGCGCGTGATCCGCATCGGCGACAACAAGGGCGGCAAGTACAAGTCCGACAACTTCTGGATGATGGCCGACACCGGCCCTTGCGGCCCGTGCTCGGAAATCTTCTACGACCACGGCCCGCACATCCCCGGCGGCCCTCCCGGCAGCCCGGACGAAGACGGCGACCGCTTCATCGAGATCTGGAACCACGTGTTCATGCAGTTCGACATGAAGGAAGACGGCAGCATCGTGAAGCTGCCCGCGCCCTGCGTCGACACCGGCATGGGCCTGGAGCGCCTGGCCGCCATCCTGCAGCACGTGCACAGCAACTATGAGATCGACCTGTTCGACAAGCTGATCAAGGCCGCCGCGCTCGAGACAGGCTGCGCCGACCTGGCCAACCCGTCGCTGAAGGTGATTGCCGATCACATCCGCGCGACCTCGTTCCTGATCGCCGATGGCGTGATCCCCAGCAACGAAGGCCGCGGCTACGTGCAGCGCCGCATCGTGCGCCGCGCCATCCGCCACGGCTACAAGCTGGGCCGCAAGACCCCGTTCTTCCACAAGCTGGTGCCCGACCTCGTGGCGCTGATGGGCGACGCCTACCCCAACCTGGCAGCCAACGCCCAGCGCATTGCCGACGTGCTCAAGGCCGAGGAAGAGCGGTTTTACGAGACGCTGGCCAATGGCATGGACATCCTCGACGCGGCCCTGGCCGGCGGCGAGAAGGTGCTGCCCGGCGAGGTCGCCTTCAAGCTGCACGACACCTACGGTTTCCCGCTGGACCTGACCAACGACGTCTGCCGCGAGCGCGGCGTCACGGTCGACGAGGCCGGCTTCAACGCCGCGATGGAAAAGCAGAAGGCCCAGGCCCGCGCGGCCGGCAAGTTCAAGATGGACAAGGCGCTGGAATACACCGGCGCCGGCAACACCTTCACGGGCTACGACTCGCTGCAGGAAAACGCCCAGGTGGTGGCCCTGTACGTGGACGGCACGCCCGTGACCACGCTGCAGGCCGGGCAGGACGGCGTGGTGGTGCTCGACACCACCCCGTTCTACGCCGAGAGCGGCGGCCAAGTGGGCGACCAGGGTGCCCTCAGCACCGCGTCGGCGCGTTTTGACGTGGCCGACACGCAAAAGATCAAGGCCGACGTGTTCGGCCACCACGGCACCCTGGCCCAGGGCACGCTGGCCGTGGGTGATCGCGTGAATGCCGCCGTGGACACGGCCGTGCGCGCCGCCACCGTGCGCAACCACAGCGCCACCCACTTGATGCACAAGGCGCTGCGCGAGGTGCTGGGCGATCACGTGCAGCAAAAGGGCTCGCTGGTGAATGCCGAGCGCACGCGCTTCGACTTCGCGCACAACGCGCCCGTCACCGACGAGCAGGTGCGCCGCATCGAGGCCATCGTCAACGCTGAAATCCTGGCCAATGCGGCCACGCAGGCGCGCCTGATGGATATCGAAGCGGCCCAGAAGACCGGTGCCATGATGCTGTTCGGCGAAAAGTACGGCGACACCGTGCGCGTGCTCGACATCGGCTCCAGCCGCGAACTCTGCGGCGGCACCCACGTCAAGGCCACGGGCGACATCGGCCTGTTCAAGGTGGTGGCCGAAAGCGGTGTGGCCGCCGGCGTGCGCCGCATCGAGGCCGTGACCGGCCTGAACGCGCTGGCCTATCTGCAACAGCTCGAAACCACGGTGGACGAAGCCGCGGGCGCGCTCAAGGCACCCGCCGCCGAACTCACCGGCCGCATCGCGCAGGTGCAGGAGCAGGTCAAGACGCTGGAAAAGGAAGTCGCCGCGCTCAAGGGCAAGCTCGCCTCCAGCCAGGGCGACGAACTGGTGAACCAGGCGGTGGACGTCAAGGGTCTGAAGGTGCTGGCCGCGCGCCTGGACGGCGCCGACGCCAAGACCCTGCGCGACACGCTCGACCAGCTCAAGAACAAGCTCAAGAGTGCCGCCATCGTGCTGGCGGCGGTCGACGGTGGCAAGGTGCAACTGGCAGCGGGCGTGACCGCCGACAGCGTGGGCAAGGTCAAGGCCGGCGAGCTGGTGAACTTCGTCGCCCAGCAGGTGGGCGGCAAGGGTGGTGGCAAGCCCGACATGGCCATGGCTGGCGGCACCGACGCGGCGGGGCTGCCGCAGGCGCTGGCCTCGGTGCCCGGCTGGGTGGCCGAACGGGTGTGAGCCCGCCGCCCGGCCCGGCCGGGCGGGCTTGAGGGCTGCTTCGCGCGGGTGTCCGCCTCAGCCGGCCAGCGGCGGGGCGCGGCGCCGGCCGGCTGAGCCGATGCCCTGCGCCAGCGGCGCTTCGACCCAGCGTTCGAACGCCCAGCCCAGGGCCACGCTCGTGGCGCCCATCAGGGCGAAGGCCGCGATGGTGGCGGTACCCCCGTGCAGGCCGGCGCGTTCGAACAGCGCGTTGCCCAGCAGCAGCACGGGGAAGTGCACCAGAAACAGCGCGTAGGACGAACGGCTCAGGATGCCCAGCACCCGTTGGGCGGGGCCGGAAGGCAGCGCCGGGTAGCGGCCCTGCGTGAGCGCCAGCCAGAAGGCCACGGCCAGCGCGAGGGCAATGCGGGTACGGAATTCCAGCACCAGGGCCAACGCGCCCACCAGCAACATGGCGCCCAGCCAGCCGATCCGTTGCCAGCGATCCGACTGCTCGCCCGCCCAGCGGGCGGCCACGCCGAGCCCGTAGGCCCCGAGGAAATACAGCGGCCCGTCGTCGAGGCCGGGGTAGCGGTTCCACCAGCCCAGCGAGAGCGCGGTCGCACCGATCACCAGCGCCATGGCCCGCACGCTCTGCCCGCCGCGCTGGCCCAGCCAGAGCAGCAGCGCCAGCAGGGCATAGAGCTGGAAGTCGATGGCCACGTACCAGACGCCGGCCGACAGGGCGTCGACGTCGAGCGTTTCGTGCAGCAGCGCCGCATGTGCCAGCCACTGGCGCCAGGTGGGTGCTTCGGGCACGACGTCGCCGCCCAGCCAGGGCCGTGCCCAGGCCGCGGCCACCAAAGCCAGCAGCAGGGCAACCAGAAAAGGCGGTGCCAGCCGCAGGTAGCGGCGCCATACGGTCCGCGCCAGGGCCCCGGCGTGGCCGGCCATGGCTGGCGCCAGGCGTTGTACCGCCAGATAGCCGCCCAGCACCAGAAACACCTGCACCGCCATGCGGGCATAGCCGTAGAGCCAGCCCAGCGGGGCGGGGGCGAGCCGGTGCATGGCCTCGGCCACCGGGCCGTACGCCGACAGGTGGTGCAGCACGATCAGTTGCGAGGCCAGGACCTTGAGCAGGTCGATGCCCGGCTGCCGGGGCGTGCTCATGGCGTCAGCGGGGCGAGCGCTCGCTGGCTGTCGAAGCGTCGCGCCGTGCCGGTGACCGGGTCGTCGAAGGCCAGGGAGCGGGCCAGCAGGGCCAGCGGTTCGGCAAAGTCTTCGATTTCCCCGGGCTGGCGGCGCACGCTGGGGTAGAACTGGTCACCGTGCAGCGGCAGGCCTAGCGCGTTCATGTGCACGCGCAGCTGGTGCCGTCTGCCGGTGACCGGCTCCAGCCGGAAGCGGGCCCAGGTGCCTTGGGTTTCAAGGAGGTCGATGCGGGTTTCGCTGTTGGGCGCGCCGTCGGTTTCGACCATGCGGTAGAAGGCCTGCGGGTCTTCTTCGATGCGGCTGCGGCGCCACACCGGTCCGCGCCAGTCTGTCGGCGCCGGCCCGATGGCCTCGTAGGTCTTGTGGATCGCGCGCTCGCGGAACAGGCGCTGGTAGGCGTCGCGGTCCTGTGGCCGCACGCTGAACACCACCAGCCCGGCGGTTTCGCGGTCGATGCGGTGCAGCGGGCTCAGGTCGGGCAGGCCGAGCGTGCGCTTGAGGCGCACCAGCAGGGTCTCGCGCACGTAGCGCCCGCCGGGGGTGACGGGCAGAAAGTGGGGCTTGTCGGCCACCACCAGGTGCTCGTCGCGGAACACGATGTGCTCGGCGAACGGAATGGCCGGCTCGTCGGGCAGGGCGCGCCAGTAGTAGACGCGCGCGCCGTTCACATAGGGCGCGTCGGGCGGCAGCGGGCGGCCGTTGTCGTCCACCACCTTGCCCTGGGCCAGGCGCTGGTGCCAGCCTTCGCGGCTGACCGCGGGCAGGCGTTCGGCCAGAAAGTCGAGCAGGCCGGGCCAGGGCACGACCCGCAGGCGCGGCAGCGCCACGCAGCTGGGCGAAACGCCCTCGCGCATGGGGATGGCCGGGTTTTTCGGGACGTGCGCCATGGCGGGCCGCGAGGGCGCAGGCGGGGTGTCAGCGGCGGATGAACACGAGGTCCCAGACCCCGTGGCCCAGCTTGAGGCCGCGGTTTTCGAACTTGGTCAGGGGCCGGTAATCCGGCTTGGGTGCGTAGCCGCCCAGGCCGGCGTCGGTGGCTGTGTTGGCCAGCAGCGGCTCGGCGTTGAGCACCTCAAGCATCTGCTCGGCGTAGGGTTGCCAGTCGGTGGCCAGGTGCAGATATCCGCCGGGCCGCAGGTGGCGCGCCAGCCGGTTCACGAACGCGGGCTGGATCAGGCGGCGCTTGTGGTGGCGGCTCTTGTGCCAGGGGTCGGGGAAAAAGATGTGCACGCCGTCCAGGCTGTTTTCGGCCAGTTGGTGCTCCAGCACCTCGACCGCGTCGTGCTGGAAGATGCGGATGTTCTCGATGCCCTGTTCGCCGCAGAGTTTGAGCAGGGCGCCCACGCCGGGCTCGTGCACCTCGCAGCACAGGAAGTTGTCGCCGGGCCGGGTCTGCGCAATCTGCGCGGTGGCGGCGCCCATGCCGAAGCCGATTTCCAGAATCAGCGGCGCGGTGCGCCCGAAGGCGGCCGCGGTGTCCAGCGGCTGCGCCGCGTCGTAGCGCAGCAGAAAGCGCGGGCCGAACTGATCGAACGCGCGCTGCTGCCCGGGACCGACGCGGCCGGTGCGCAGCACATAGCTTTTGATCTGGCGCAGGTAGGTGCCTTCTTCGGGCGGCTGGCGCGTGGCGTGGCGGGGATCGGTCATGGCAAGGTGGAAACGGGCGCGGGCGGGTATTTTAGGCGCCAGGCCTCCACCCACCGAGCCAGGGCCTCGGGCACTTGGCCGGTCTGCGTGGGCAGGCCGAGTGCCTGGGCCGCGGCATTCAGCGTGGCCAGCGGGTCGTTCAGGTCCAGCGCCCGGGCGCCGTTCTGCTTGCTGAGTTTTTCGCCGTTGGCGCCGCACACCAGCGGCGTGTGCAGGTACACCGGCGTGGGCAGGCCCAGGGCGCGCTGCAGCGCGATCTGGCGGGGTGTGTTGTCGGCCAGGTCTTCACCGCGCACCACGTGCGTGATGCCTTGGGCCGCGTCGTCCACCACCACCGCCAGCTGGTAGGCCCAGAGACCGTCGGCGCGCCGCAGCACGAAATCGCCCACATCGCTGGCCACGTCCTGTGTTTGTGTGCCGAGCCGGCGGTCGGTCCAGGCCAGCGGGGCAGGAGCCCCGACGTGAAAGCGCCAGGCGCGGGCCGACCGGCCACGCAGTCCGCCGTTTTCGGGCCGGCAGGTGCCGGGGTAGACGGCGGCGTGGTGCCGCTCGCGCTGCAGGCCCTGGGCGAGCAGCGCGGCTTCGATGTCTTTGCGCGAACAGGCGCAGGGGTAGGCGCGGCCGGTGGCCGCGAGTGTGTCGAGTGCCTGCTGGTAGCGCGTGCCGTGCTGTGATTGCCAGCACACGGACTCGTCGCTGACCAGGCCGCAGCGCGCGAGCTGGTCGAGGATCAGGCGGTCGGCGCCCGGCACGCAACGCGGCGTGTCGACGTCTTCGATGCGCACCAGCCAGGCGCCGCCGTGGGCGCGGGCGTCGAGCCAGCTGGCCAGTGCGGCCACCAGCGATCCGGCATGCAGCAGGCCGGTGGGCGAGGGCGCGAAACGGCCACGGTACCCAGGGGCCTCGCTCCGCCGCGGCGCGGATTGCGGCCCTCTCTGGGGGCTGTCACTGTCTTGGGGCAACCCGGCGGCGGTGACCGGTGTCACGACCGTTCGGCAATCACACGCAGTGCCAGTTCCAGTCCCGAAATGAAGGCGTCTTCGACGCGATGGCCCAGGCACCAGTCGCCGCACAGGCCGATGCCGAGCGCGGCATCGAACAGATGGCTTTCGCCCAGCGGGGTCTGGGTCTGGGCGAAGCGCCAGCGATGGGCCTGCGCATGGCTGGGGGTGGCGCGGATGCCGGTGATTTCGGCAAAGCCCTTGAGCAGCTTGGCCGCGACGCGCTCTTCGGGATCGTCCAGGTGCTTGCTCGACCAGGCGGGGCTGGCCTGCACGGTCCAGCGTTCCACCGGGTTGCGGCCGGGCTTGCTGTTCTCGCGCGTCAGCCAACTGATGCGGTGGTGCGTGCTGCGGGCGGCGTTCCAGTGCGGGCCCAGGGTGCCGAGGCCGGGTTGCATGGCGTTGGGGAAGGCCAGCATGAGCGCCCAGCAGGGCGCGACGGACACGGCCGTCAGACGCTGGCGCAGCGCCGGGGCCAGGCCCGAGGCCAGCAGCAGGTCGTGCGCCTGGGGATGGGGGATGGCCAGCACCACCTGGTCGAAGCCGCCCAGCACGTGCTGGCCGCCGTCGCTGTCTTCGGCGCGCAGCTGCCACTGGCGCGGTTCGAGCGCATCGGGTTCGATGCGGTGGACGTGGTGGCTCAGCCGGGTCTGGGCGGTCAGGCCGCCGAAGCGCTCGGGCATCAGCAGCGGTTCGCCCCAGTGGCTCACCAGGGCGTTCATGCCGGGTTTGGCCACGAAGTGCGGCTCGGTCGGGGGCGGTGCGCTGGCCAGCACGTGGCCGAGTTCGTCGAGCACGCGCACGGTGCTCACGCTCCAGGGCCGGACGAGGTCCTGCACGCCCAGCAGGATGCGGGCAAAGCGGCTGTCGCGCACGGTGAAGTACTGGGCGCCGTGATCAAAGCCGCCGAACTCGGTGTCGCGGGTCGCCATGCGGCCGCCGAACCCTGCGCTCTTTTCCAGCAGGGTCACCCGGTGACCGGCCTGGACCAGGGTGCGCGCGCACACGACGCCGGCCATGCCGGCTCCGATCACCGCCACATGGCGGGGTACGGCAGGGCGCGAAGACGGGGAGCGGGCTGTGGAGCGGCGGCGGGCGGCGGGACGGGGCATGGCGCGGTCTCGGTAAGGAGCGTGAAGCCGGCGAGGGCGATGGGGCCACTGTAGCAGCGCCGGACCGGGGCCCGGGGCCGGATTTGCCCGCGGACGTGCCGCGCTCAGTTCTGGTGATGGTGGTTCAGCAGCGCTTCGCGCGTGCCCGGGTGCTGCAGGCGCTCCAGCCACCAGCGCAGGGCACGCCCGGTTTCGGTGGCGCTGCGGGGCTGGCGCCAGGCGTAGGCCACCTTCAGGCCGCGGTTGGGCTGGTGCACGTCCTTGACCACCAGCCGCCCGGCGTTGATGAACGGCTGGGCCAGCGGCTGCGGCAGGAAGCCGGCGGCCAGCCCGCGCAACTGGGCCTCCAGCTTGTGCTGCATGGTGGGCACGGTGAGCACGTCCTGCCCCGGGGCGAGGTTGTGGGTCATGCCCTGGCCGCGCGTGGTGCTGTCGGCCACGGCCACCGCCCGGTGCTGGCGCCGCTCTTCTTCGGTCAGCCGGTGCGCGATCCGGGCCAGCGGATGGTGGGGCGCGACGGCGAAGACGAAATCGATGGTGCCCAGCGGGGCGGTGCGGATGTCGGCCGGATGGGCGCCTTCGCCCACCACGCCCAGGGCCAGATCGGCCTGGCCGCTGTGCAGCGCCTCCTGGGTGCCCGAGAGGGTTTCGGCGCGCAGCTTGAGCCGGGTCGGCGGGTTTTCGGCGTAGAACGCCTCGCACAGTTCGAACAGGGTGGCGCGGGCCACGATGGCGTCGGCCGCGATGGTCAGTTGCGGTTCCCACCCGGTGGCCACGCGCCGCACGCGCTGGGCCACGGCATCGAGTTCGCCCAGCAGGTACTGGCCGGCGCGCAGCAACTCGGCGCCGGCCGGGGTGAGCTGGGCGCGGCGCGCGCTGCGGTCGAACAGCAGCACGTCGAGCGCGTCCTCGATCTGGCGCACTCGGTAGGTGAGGGCACTGGGCACCATGCCCAGTTCGCGGGCCGCCGCGGCCATGCTGCCCAGGCGGGCCACCGCTTCGACGAGGCCGAGGTTTTCGGGCGAGAGGGCGCTGCGGGTGGAGGTGGGATGGGCTGGGGGCATGGCTTTTGAATTCGATTGAATTGAATGATGCCATCAAATTCATGCAAACCAAATGCACGGTTGGGTGCCCAGAATACTGCCCATGCCGTCACATTCTGTGCGGCCCCCAAGCATCGGAAAGGAGACCCCATGCTGCACATTCGCCGCTCTGACGCCCGAGGCTATGCCGATCACGGCTGGCTCAAGAGCTTTCATTCGTTTTCGTTCGCCGACTACTTCGACCCGGCCTGGATGGGCTGGGGCAACCTGCGCGTGATCAACGAAGACCGGATCGCGCCCGGGACAGGCTTCGGCACCCACGGCCACCGCGACATGGAAATCATCAGCTACGTGCTGGAGGGCAATCTGGCCCACAAGGACAGCATGGGCAACGTCAAGGGCATCCCGCCCGGCGACGTGCAGCGCATGAGCGCCGGTTCCGGCGTGCGCCACAGCGAGTTCAACCACGCGCCCGACCAGACCACGCATTTCCTGCAGATCTGGATCGAACCCAACGTGACCGGCATCCCGCCCGGCTACGAACAGAAGACCTTTGTGGCCGAGGACAAGCGGGGCCGCCTGCGCCTGGTGGCTTCGCCCGATGGCGCCGACGGTTCGGTGCAGATCCATGCCGACGCGTCGCTGTATGCCGGCCTGCTCGACGGCACGGAGTCCGCCGAACTGGCGCTGGCGCCGGGCCGCAAGGGCTATGTGCACCTGGTGCGCGGCGAACTGGCCGTCAACGGCCAGGCGCTCAAGGCCGGTGATGCCGCCGTGCTGGCGGACGAGTCGCAGATCGCCCTGACCCAGGGTCGCGACGCCGAGGTCCTGGTCTTTGACCTTGCCGCCTGAAGGTTTTTCCCTCACCCTGTAACGTCAATTTCCCCTGCAAGGAGTTTTTTATGAACGCTCTCCAATCTCCCCTGTCCCTGATCGGCCGCGTCCTGCTGGCCATCCTGTTCGTGCCGGCCGGCTTCGGCAAGATCGCGGGCTTCTCCGGCACCGTGGGTTACGCCACCGCCATGGGCATGCCCCTGCCCACCGTCGGGGTGGCGATCGCGCTGGTGATCGAGCTGGTCGGTGGCCTGGCGCTGCTGGTTGGTTTCGGCACCCGCGTGGCGGCCATCGCCCTGGCCGTGTTCACCCTGGTGGCCAGCTTCTTCTTCCATGCCTACTGGGCCGTGCCGGCCGAGCAGCAGATGGTCCAGCAGCTGATGTTCTTCAAGAACATCGCCATCACTGGCGGCCTGCTGGCCTTCGCCGCCTTCGGTGCCGGTGCCTTCAGCCTGGACGCCAAGCGCGCCCGGTGACCCGCCTTCCGTGATATCCCACCAACCCAGGAGTCCTCGCATGTCCCAGATCGTTGTTGTCTACCATTCCGGCTACGGCCATACCCAGCGCATGGCGCAGTCGGTCGCCGACGGTGCCGGTGCCGAACTCCTGGCCATCGACGCCGACGGCAACCTGCCCGAAGGCGGTTGGGAAGCCCTGGACGCGGCCGACGCCATCGTGTTCGGCTCGCCCACCTACATGGGCAGCGTGAGCTGGCAGTTCAAGAAGTTCGCCGACGCGTCCAGCAAGGCCTGGTTCTCGCAGAAGTGGAAGGACAAGGTGGCCGCCGGTTTCACCAACAGCGCGGGCATGAACGGCGACAAGCTGGCCACGCTGAACACCCTGTTCACGCTGGCCATGCAGCACGGCATGATCTGGGTCAGCCAGGGCCTGATGCCAAGCAACACCCAGGGTGCGCAGCGCAACGACGTGAACTACCTGGTTTCGTACAGCGGGGCCATCGCGCAGTCGCCGTCGGATGCGGGGGCCGCCGACATGCTGCCTGGCGACCTCGAAACCGCCCGCCTCTTCGGCGAGCGCGTGGCCGCCGTGACGAAGAAATTCAAGGGCTGAGGCAGGCCGGCTTCATGCCGCGCTAGCATCCGCGGCATGAAGATCTTCAGCATCCTTCCCTGGGCAGACTGGCTGGCGCTGGTCTGCTTTTTTGCGCTCTGGGTGGGCTACGCGGGTTTCGCCAAGGGGTGGGGCGTGCGGCAGTCGTCGCTGCTGGTCACCACCAACCGCTACCGCGGCTACTGGATGCTGCAGACCACGTTCCGCGATCCGCGCATGCTCGACGGCCTGATCACGCAGACGCTGTCGAACACGCCGGCGTTCTTCTCGTCGACCTCGATCCTGGTGATCGGGGGGCTGTTCGCTTTGCTGGGCACCACCGACAAGGCCACCGAGCTGATGAGCGAGATCCCGTTCGCGCAGGCCACCACGCTGATCGTGTTCGAGTTCAAGATCCTGGTGCTGGTGGCGATCTTCATCTACGCCTTTTTCCGCTTTTCGTGGTGCATGCGGCAGTACACCTTCGTGGCGCTGCTGATCGGTTCGATGCCGCCGCCGGAAGCTTTCGACAGCGGCGAGTTCGACCGCGAGCGGTTTGCCCACCGCGCCGCCAGGCTGGTGGCTTCGGCGGCCGACACCTTCAACGACGGGCTGCGGGCCTACTACTTCGCGTTCGCGCTGCTGGCCTGGTTCGTGTCGCCGGTGGCGATGGTGCTGGCCACGCTGGTGGTGGTGGCCATCCTCTACAGCCGGGAGTTCCGCTCCGACGTGCTTCAGGTGCTGCGCGACTGAGCCAAGCGCTGCTGCAGCCGCTGCGACAGCCGGAGATCGGCCGGCGTGAGGGACAGCCAGGCGAAGACCGCGCCGACCAGCGCCCCGGTGAGCGCGTCCAGGGCCACGTGCTGCAGCGTGGCCAGCGTCGACCAGGTGATGGCCACGCAGACCCCCGCGTTGACGACGTGCCACCCGCGGGGCACACCCATCTGTTGCAGCAGGCGGTAGAGCCACCAGGCCGAAAACACCGCCGTGGCCACGTGCAGCGACGGCCAGGCGTTGCCGGACGCATCGATGCCCTTGAGCGCCGACAGGCCGGGGTAGTTCGACCAGTCGATGCCGAAATCCGGCACGCGCGTGGGCCACAGCCAGAACACCAGCAGGCAACTGCCGCAGAGCAGGCCCACCCAGGCCCCGAAGCGCAGCAGTGCCCGCAGGTTGCCGATCAGGGCCGGGGGCAGCGACACGTACACCCACAGCAAGGCATAGACCGGGAAGGCGGCCGGGGTGAAGGGCACCAGCCGGTCCAGCCAGATCTCGGGCATCACCCAGGGCGCGCGCGACGGGTGCTGCAGCACATAAAAATAGGCCTGGAAGAACAGCACCATGAACAGGGTGGTGCCCACCGCTTTGAGCAGCCACAGATGGACCACACGCAGGCCCAGCTCGGTAGGCCAGGTGGCAGAGACGGCGCGGGGAACAGAGCGGTCGGGCATGGTTGTGAAGGCGGGCGGGCCAAGGTCGTGGCGCATCATATCGGCGCCGCTGACGCCCGGTGCGCCGACCCGTGCCAGATACAATGAAACCAGGAACGGGAGGCGGCCAAACAGGGTGTGACGCAGCGGTCCTGGCTCACGAACTGGATGCACATTCACCATGGATTCAACGGAAATCATTCGTAACTTTTTGCAGGACCGTCTCGGCGTCGAGGCCACCCGGGTGGTGGACGACGCGCTGCTGGCCGATCTGGGTGTGGACTCCCTGATGCTGGCCGAACTGATGTTCGAGGCCGAGGACCGTCTCGACATTTCCATCGATTCGCCCGATGTGCTGCCCAAGACCGTGGGCGAGATGCGCGGCGTCATCGACCGCGTGCTGGCGGCCAAGGCCGTGGGAACGTGATGCTGCCGCGCCGTGTCGCGGTGACTGGCCTGGGACTGGTCAGCCCGTATGGCGGGAATCTGGACCATTTCTTCAATCGCCTGCTGGCCGGAGAGTCGGCCATCCGCCACGTGGTCACCGACGACCAGCCCCAACCGATTTCGATGCCCTTCGTCAGCTGCCAGGACTTCAGTCCCGAGGCAGCGCTGGGCAAACCGCTGGCCTCGATGATGGAGCGGTTTGCGCACCTGGGGGTGTCGGCCGCCTTCGACGCCTGGGCCGACGCCGGCCTGGAGCGCCAGCCGCAGGACCCGGCCGAGCGCGACGCCTGGGGCTGCGAATGGGGCACCTCGCTGGGCGGGGTGCAGGCGTTTGAACGCGGTTACCGCGACATGTGGATCAAGGGGCGCACCCGGCTGTCGCCGCTGTCTGTCGTGCTGGGCATGAACAATGCGGTCAACGCCCACCTGTCCATCCAGCTGGGGCTCGGGGGCGTGAGTTCGAGCCATGTGGCGGCCTGCGCCTCGGCCAGCATCGCCATCGGCGAGGCCTTCCGCCGCATCCGGGCGGGTGATGCCGACGTCATGCTGACCGGTGGCTCCGACGCCACGCTGACCTACGGCGTGGCCAAGGCCTGGGAAGCCATGCGCATGATCGCGCCGGGCGAGGGCGAAGCGGCCGCACAGGCCTGCCGACCGTTTGCCTCCGATCGCGGCGGCCTGGTGTTGGGCGAGGGCGCTGCGGCGCTGGTGCTCGAATCCTGGGACCACGCGGACGCCCGCGGTGCGCGCATCCATGCCGAACTGGTGGGCTATGGCGGCAGTTGCGATCACAGCCACCTGGTCCGGCCCGATGCACTCGGGCAGGCGCGCGCGATGCGCCAGGCCCTGCGGCAAGGTGGCTTGCAGCCCGACGAGGTGGACTACGTGAACGCCCACGGCACCGCCACCCAGGAAGGCGACCCGGTCGAGATCGCGGCCTTGCGCGACGTGTTCGGTGCGCACGCCCCCCGGTTGCCGGTCAGCGCCACCAAATCCATGCACGGCCACCTGCTCGGGGCGGCGGGCGCCATCGAGGCACTGGTCACCGTGCTGGCCCTGGCGCGCCAGTCGCTGCCTCCCACGGCCCACCTGGCCGGCCGCATCGACCCGGCCTGCGAAGGCGTGGACCATGTGCTGACCGGTCGGCAGGGCACGCGCGTGCGGGCCGCCCTGTCCAATTCGTTTGCCTTCGGTGGCAGCAACGCCGTGCTGGCGTTCCGTGCCGCGCCGGCCTCCCTTCATTGAATCCGCCATGACGCAGAACACCCCTTTCCCTTCCGTCGACCTGCTGCTGCCTGAAGTGGCGGCCCTGGTGATCGAGGCGCTCAATCTCGACGTCCAGCCCGCCGAGGTCGATCCGGACGAGCCGCTCTACGGCGATGGTCTGGGGCTCGATTCGATCGACATGCTGGAAGTGGCGCTGGTGGTGTCCAAGCGCTACGGGTTCCAGCTCAAGTCCGACAACGAGCAGAACCAGCAGATCTTCGCCTCGCTGCGCTCGCTCACGGCGCACATTGCCGAACACCGCACGCAATGAGCGCTTCGGCCGGTTCGGCAAGGTGGCAGGCGCCGCTGATGGGCCTGCTGTTGCTGGGCTGGGTGCTGTCGGCCCACCTGGCCAGTCTGGGCATCGGGCCGGCCGATCTGCATGCGGTGGTCGCCGTGGCCCCTCTCGGGCTGGCGCTGTTGTTGCTGGCCTGGCAATGGCCCCTGCCGCGCTGGGCCCGCAGCGCGGCCGTGGTGGGTGTCGTGGTGCTGACTGGCGCCCTGCTGCTGCGGCACTGGCACTGGCTGCGGGGCAACCTGGCGTGGCTGTACTACCTGCAACACCTGGGCGCCCATCTGGCGCTCGCCCACTGGTTCGGGCGCTCACTGCTGCCCGGCCATGAGCCGGTGGTCACCGGCATGGCGCGCCTGATCTTCGGCCACGGCATCTCGCCGCGCAAGCAGCGCTACACGCGCGGCGTCACCTGGGCCTGGACCGTGTTCTTCGTGGTCAACGCGCTGGTGTCGACGCTGCTCTTCGCCTGGGCGCCGACCGAAGTCTGGTCGGTCCACGCCAACCTGCTGACCGGGCCGCTGGTGGGCCTCATGTTCCTGGTTGAAATGGGGGTCCGCCAGCGCGCGTTGCCGCCCGAAGACCGGCCTTCGCTGCAGGCGATCGTGCGCGCGTACCGCGAGCGCGGCCGCCTGGGCCAGCAACCCGCCCCCCACGACGCGCCCCGTTCATGAGTGCTTCCCCCGCTTCCTCCTGGCCCCTGGTGTCCGACCGTTCGCCCCAGGACATCCTGGCCTGGCGGCCGCAGGGCCCCGTCACCGTGGCGGACTATGTGCGGCATGTGTTCGCGCTGGCCGCCTGGCTGCCCGAAGGCCACCCCTGGGTGGTGAACCTGTGCGAAGACCGCTACCACTTCGCGGTGCTGCTGGGGGCCTGCGCAGTCAGCGGGCGGGTCAGCCTGCAACCTTCGTCGCAGTCGGCCGAAACCCTGCGCCAACTGGCGCAGAGCCATCCGGGCGCGCTGCTGGTCGGTGAAACGCCGACGACGGTGCCGGGCATGGCGGCGCTGGCCTGGCCGGCGCTGGACGGGCTGTCGCTGGCGGCCGAGCCCGCCATGCCACTCATCCCGGTGGAGCGCACGGTCGCCGTGCTGTTCACCTCGGGCTCCACCGGCCTGCCGCAGCCGCACGCCAAGACCTGGGGCAAGCTGGTGGCCAACGGGCGTGCCGAGGCGCAGGCCCTGGGGCTGGACCAGCGTCCGCACGCGCTGGTCGGCACGGTGCCGGCGCAGCACAGCTACGGGTTCGAATCGACCTTTCTGCTGGCCCTGCACGGCGGCTGCGGATTCTGGAGTGGCAAACCCTTTTTTCCGCAGGACCTGGTCGAGGCGCTGGCGGCCGTGCCGCGTCCGCGCATGGTGGTCACCACCCCCTTTCACCTGGCCAGCGTGATGGCGGCCGAGGTGGCGCTGCCGGCCGTCGACCTCTGGCTGTCGGCCACCGCGCCGCTGGCGCCGGAACTGGCGGCGCGCACCGAGGCGCTGACCGGCGCGCCGGTGCACGAAATCTACGGCTCCACCGAATCGTCGCAACTGGCCACGCGGCGCACCACCGACGGCCCGGTCTGGCGCCTGATGACCGGTGTGGCGCTGGCGCAGACCGCCGGTGACAGCCTGACCTGGGCGCATGGCGGCCACGTCGAAGGCCGCGTGCCGCTGGCCGACCTGATCCGCTGCGAGCTCGACGGCCGCTTCGAACTGCTCGGCCGCCATGCCGACATGGTCAACCTGGCCGGCAAGCGCACCTCGCTGGCGTACCTGAATCACCAACTGACGGCGATCGACGGTGTGCTGGACGGCGCTTTCTTCCTGCCCCACGACGATGAGGTCGACCGGGTGGGGCGCCTGAGTGCTTTCGTCGTGGCGCCGGGGCGCACGCGCGAAGCGATCATGGCCGCGCTGCGCGAGCGCCTGGACGCTGTCTTCCTGCCGCGCCCCCTGGTCTTGCTGGACAGCCTGCCCCGCAACAGCGCCGGCAAGCTGCCGCGCAGCGCGCTGGAACAGCTGTATGGGCAGCACGTGTCGGGAAAGGCGCCAGATGCCACACGCTGAATGGACCGTGCCGGCCGACCACCCGGCCCTGGCCGGGCACTTTCCGGGGCGGCCCATCGTGCCAGGGGTCGTGCTGCTGGACCGAGTGATCCTGCTGTTGCAGGGGGCCCAAGGCCGGCAGCCGGGCTGGCAGGTGGTGCGGGCCAAGTTCCTGCGGCCGGTCGTGCCCGGCGAGACGCTGGAATTGCGTTGCGAGCCGACCCCGACCGGCGCCTGGGCATTCCACATCCGTTGTGGCACCGACGCCGTGGCTTCGGGCGTGCTGCAAGCGCCCGGCGCATGAAGGCGGCGGCCGGACCCGACTGGACGCAGCAGCGCGAGCGCAGCCATGCCTGGGTGCTGCGGCTGATGGTCTGGCTGTCGCGGACCTTCGGCCGCCGCGTCGGTCGCGCGATCCTGCGCGGCATCGCCGCCTACTACCTGCTGTTCGCCGGTCGCGCCCGCCGCGCCAGCCGCGATTACCTGGTGCGCGCGCTGGGCCGGCCCGCCACCTGGGCCGAGCGCTACCGCCACATGTTCAGTTTTGCCAGCACCGTGCACGACCGCGTGTTCCTGCTGGGCGGGCGCGAGCGCGACTTTGCGGTGGAGGTGCACGGCGCGCCAGCCCTGCTGGCGGCCTGCGAGGCCGGACCCGGTGCCCTGCTGGTGGGGGCGCACCTCGGCAGCTTCGAGGTCATGCGCGCCATGGGCCGCGAACGCGCGGGCCTGCGCGTGGCCATGGCCATGTTCGAGGACAACGCCCGCAAGATCAACGCGACGCTGCAGGCCATCAACCCGGCGGCGGTGCAAGATATCATCCCGCTCGGCCAGCTGGACGCCATGATCACACTGCGCGACCGGCTGGATGAAGGCTGCCTGGTGGGCATCCTGGCGGACCGGTCGGTGGGGGACGAGCCAGGCGCGTTGCGCCCGTTCCTGGGCGAGGCGGCCCGCTTTCCCATCGGACCCTGGCGCCTGGCGGCGATGCTGCGGCGGCCGGTGTTCTTCATGACCGGGCTGTACCTGGGCGGCAACCGCTACCGGCTGCATTTCGAGCCGCTGGCCGACTTCAGCGACGTGCCGCGCGAACGCCGCCAGGCGGCGATCGACCAGGCCCTGGACCGCTACGTGGCCACGCTGGAGCGCTACACCCGGGCCGCTCCCGACAACTGGTTCAATTTCTACGATTTCTGGCGCCACCCATGACCTTCCGAATCCTGCTCGCCGTGTGTCTCGCCGGCCTCTCGCTGGCGGCGCATGCTGCGTTCGACATCGACGATCTCATGAAGAACCTGGCCCAGCAGAAGGGCGGCAAGGCGCGTTTCGTGGAAACCCGCACCGTGGCCCTGCTGGACAAGCCCGTGCAATCCAGCGGCGAGATGAGCTTCACGCCGCCCTCGCGGCTGGAGAAGCGCACGCTGTCGCCGCGGCCGGACACCGTGATCCTCGACGGCGACTACGTGAGCTTCGAACGCATGGACGGCCGCCGCATGACCCTCAACGTGGCCAGCCGCCCGGAAGCGCAGGCCTTCGTGGAAAGCGTGCGCAGCACGCTTGCGGGCGACCGCGCGGCGCTGGAGCGCCATTTCCGGCTTGCCCTCAGCGGCACGCCGGCCGAATGGTCGCTGCAACTGACGCCGCTGGCGCCGGCGGTCACGGCGCTGCTGCAGCGCATCACCGTGCAGGGCAAGGGCCAGCAGGTGCGGCGCATCGAGTACTTGCAGGCCGATGGCGACCGCTCCGAGCTGAGCATCGAGCCCATCACCGGACCGTGACGCCGTGAAAGCCGCCGTTTTCAAGCTCGTGCTCTGGGCCATGGCCATGCTGGCCGGCCTGGCCGTGCTCACGCAGACACGCTTCGTGGCCGACATGTCGTTTTTCCTGCCGTCGTCGCCGACGGCCGAGCAGCGCCTGCTGGTCGACCAGATGAAGGATGGTTCGGTCTCGCGCCTGCTCATGGTGGCGATCGAAGGCGGCAGCGACGATCAGCGCGCCCAGGCTTCCAGGGACCTGCGCCAGGCACTGACCGCCAGCGACCTTTACGCCAGCGTGCAGAACGGTGAGCTCGACGGCCTGTCGGCCGAGCGCGACTTTCTGCTGCGCTTCCGCTACCACCTCAGCCCCCGGGTCGCGCCCGGGCGTTTCGAGGTGGCCGGCTTGCGCGACGCGGTGGCCAACGCCATCGACCTGGTGTCGTCGCCCATGGGGCAGCTGTTCAAACCCTATGTGCTGCGCGACCCCACGGCCGAACTGGTCGAGGTGCTCACCGGCATGCAGGCCGGTGGCGAACCCCCGACCCGACACGGCGTCTGGTCGTCGCCCGACGGCGAGCGCGCCCTGTTGCTGGCGCAGACCCGCGCCGGCGGCGCCGACACCGACGGCCAGGCCCAGGCCATCGCGGCGGTGCAGGACGCCTTTGCCCGCCTGCAGGCGCGGCCGGCCCTGTCGGGCCTGCGGCTGGTGCTGTCGGGCCCCGGGATGTTCGCCGTGCAGGCGCGCGCGACGGTGCGCGACGCCATCGAACGCATTTCGCTGATCAGCGGCATCGGCATCGGGCTGCTGTTGCTGGTGATCTGCCGCTCGCTGCGCATGCTGGCGCTGGGCATGCTGCCGGTGGTCAGTGGTGCCATCGTCGCGGCCGCGGTGGTGGCGCTGGCCTACGGCAGCATCCACGGCATCACGCTCGGTTTCGGGGCTGCCCTCATCGGCGAAGGGGTGGACTACGCCATCTATTACTTCGTCCAGGCCGGACGGGTGGGCGTGCAGGGCTGGCGCGAGCGGTTCTGGCCCACCATCCGGCTCGGGGTGCTGACCTCGGCGGCCGGTTTCTCGGTGCTGATGCTGGCCGGCTTTCCCGGCCTGGCCCAGCTCGGGCTGTACGCGGTGACGGGGGTGGTGGTGGCCGCGGTGGTCACGCGCCATGTGCTGCCGGTGTTGGCGGGCGAACGCCTGCAGGTGCCGCCGCCCGGGCCGCTGGCGCGCACCACCCAGGGCTGGCTTTCGCAGGCGGCGGTGCTGCGCTGGCCGCTGGTGGTGGCCGCCCTGGTGGCGCTGGGCTATCTGGCGTTCCAGGGGCCGCGCCTGTGGAGCACCAACCTGTCGGCGCTGTCCACGGTCAGCGCCGAAGAGGCGCAGGTCGATGCCCGCCTGCGCGCCGACATCGGCGCCCCCGACGCCCGCTACCTGGTGCTGCTCTCGGGCGCCGACCGCGAAGCGGTCCTGCAGGCGGCCGAGCAGACCGGCCAGCGCCTGGATGCGCTGGTGGCGCAGGGCCTGATCGGCGGCTACGACAGCCCGGCCCGTTTCCTGCCGAGCGAACGCACCCAGGCCGCGCGCCTGGCGGCGCTGCCGCCGCGTGAAGTGCAGCCACAGGCCCTGGCGCAGGCCCTGCTCGACGCGCCGCTGTCGGCCACCCGCCTGGGCGGTTTTCTCGACGATGTGCAGGCGGCCCGGCAGGCCGGCCCGCTGACCCGCGCCGATCTGGACGGCACCGCCATGGCGATGGCCGTGGATGCGCTCATGAACCGCACCCTCGACGGGCGCTGGAACGCGGTGCTGCCGCTGCGTCCGCCCCACGGCGCGGCCGAGGCCGAGGTGCCGGTCGAGCGCCTGGCGCAGGCCCTCGCCGGGACCGGCGCGGTGCTGGTCGACCTCAAGGGCGAGTTCGAAGGCATCTATGCGAGCTACCTCGACCAGGCGATGGGCCTGTCGTTGGGCGGCGTGCTGGCGGTGATCGCGCTGCTGGCCTTCACGCTGCGTTCGCTGCGGCGCCTGGCGCGGGTGGTCACGCCGCTGCTGCTGGCGGTGGCCCTGGTGGCCGCCACGATGCACGCCACCGGCACCCCGCTGCACCTGATGCACCTGGTCGGGCTGTTGCTGATCGTGGCCATCGGGTCCAACTACGCGCTGTTCTTCGATCAGGTCCAGGAGGAAGGCGGGCTGACGCCCGACCTGTGGCTGTCCATGAGCGTGGCGGTGCTGACCACCGTGATCGGTTTCGGCGCGCTGGCGGTGTCCCACGTGCCCGTGCTGCGCGCCATGGGGGTCACCGTGGCGCCGGGGGTGCTGCTGACCCTGCTGCTTTCGGCGGCCTTCATGCCACCCCCGCGCGGCGGGCAGACGGCATGAAGGGCCTGAGCTTCGGGCCGGACGCCCCGCGCGCGCTGGTGCTGCTGCCCGGGGCGCAGATGTCGCCCGAACACGTGGAGCAGGCCGGCTTGCCGGCCACCCTGGCGCAAGCCCGCTCGCCGCTGACCCTGCATGTGCCCGACCTGCATCTCGACCCCACCACCGGGGATGCCGCGACCGAAGCGCTTGTGCACACGGTGCTGCGGCCGCTGCGGCGGCGGCATCACGAGCTGTGGCTCGGCGGCATTTCCCTGGGCGGGCTGCTGGCGCTGCGCGCAGCCCAGCGCGAGCCCGACGGGCTGGCGGGCCTGTGCCTGCTCGCGCCGTACACCGGCAGCCGCCTGACCCACAACGCCCTGGCCCAGGCCGGCGGGCTCGACGCCTGGCAGCC